>JBEKLS010000011.1:0-50130 GCA_050010075.1 Binatus sp. (SeqCode)
CTTCCTCAAGATGGACTTCAACCCGCCGCTAACTGCGGCGATTCCTGCTGCGGGGTCGTGCTACCTCGCGTATGCGCCGAGCGCGATCGACCCGAACGATTCCGACTCGGCGGCGCAACTGAAGTCGCGGCTTGGAAATGGGGTGGGCACGTTCTCCTGGGGCGGGCAGATCTATGAATATACGGTGGCGCGTACGCCGCCCTGCCTTGCCCCGCCTTCGCAGGAATCAGCCGCTCCTGGTTCCTTCACGTCTGCGTCGATTCACTGACGAAAAGCGCCACCGATTGCGATCGCGAGCGGTGTCGACGCGATGTGTAATTCTTACCTAAGTCGTTGGTCAACCTTCCTGCGAGGCTCCTAGCTATCACGAAAATCTCGCATAATAGTTGGCACAGGCAATGCACTTTCGCTTTCGCGGCAGTTCCAACACCTAAGGAGGATCGAAGGCGAAATGAAATACCTACAATTGATCACAGTTCTGGGCACGCTGTTCTCGCTGGCAATCATCGGATGCCAGCAGCCGGTGGCATCGGTCATCCCGCACAAGCTGGTGGCGACTGGAAATATGCGTTCGATTCCTTTGTATCCGGATGAACAGAGTTACCTGAATACGTCGCGCGAGAAGCAGCAAGGCGGAGTGACTGGCGTCGTCGGTGACGTGAAGGAAAGCGTCACTGCCAAGCAAATCGACGACCAGACCCCGGTGCAGGTCGTGACCAGCGATGACAATGGCGCCGTGATAACGGTGACCGACGGGCCGATGAAAGGTGCGACGGGCTTTGTGGCCAAGCAGAATGTAGACTAGCGACTGAGCACCTCAGTCGATGGCGAAAAGCAGCCTCTCCAAATATCGCTCGAAGCGCGACTTCGGCAAAACCGCTGAACCGAGCGGCGAGGCTGAAGTCGCGCCGGCAGAGCGCCGACGCTTCGTGATTCAGAAGCATGCGGCGACACGGCTGCACTATGATTTACGGCTCGAGCTCGACGGCGTCTTCAAGTCGTGGGCGGTGACGCGAGGTCCTTCGATCGATCCTCGTGAGAAGCGCCTCGCGGTCGAAGTTGAGGACCATCCGCTCGATTACGGCGACTTCGAGGGAACGATTGCGAAGGGACAGTATGGCGGCGGAACGGTTCAGCTCTGGGACCGCGGATACTGGACGCCTGAAGGCGGAGAATCGCCGGAGGCGGCGCTCAAAGCCGGCAACCTGAAGTTCGCGCTGGATGGCGAGCGGCTGCATGGAAGCTGGGTACTGGTGCGGATGAAGCGGGATCGCAACGGCGGCAAGCGCATCAACTGGCTGCTGATCAAGCATCGCGATCAGAGCGCTCGCGACAACGACGACGACGCCCTCCTGGCGGACGATCGATCGGTAGCTTCCGGCCGCAAGATGGCCGACATCGCGACGGGCAAAGGTCGCAAACCCAAGCCCTTCATGCTCAAGGCCGCCGCGCGATGAAAAAATCGGGAGATGCGATCGTGATGGGCGTGCCGATCACGAACGCCGAAAAAGTTCTGTGGCCCGACGCCGGCGATCGCAAGCCAGTCACGAAGATGGAGTTGGCGCGCTATTACGAAGCGGTCGGGTCGTGGATGATCCGGCATCTCAAGGGACGGCCATGCTCGATCATTCGAGCGCCCGACGGCATCGGTGGCGAGCATTTTTTTCAGCGCCATGCGATGGCGGGAACGTCGAAGCTGCTCGCGATGATCAAGGTTGCCGGCATCGAGAAGCCGTTTCTGCAAATCGATCGCGTCGAAGGGCTCGCGGCGATCGCGCAGGTGGCCGGCCTGGAGCTGCATCCGTGGAACTGCCAGCCAGGAAATCCCGAAGAGCCCGGGCGGCTGGTCTTTGATCTGGATCCCGCGCCTGACGTTGATTTCTCGGCGGTCGTTGAGGGCGCGCAAGAAGTTCGCGAGCGCCTGGAGGCAGTCGGCCTTGTGAGTTTTTGCAAAACGACGGGCGGCAAGGGACTGCATGTCGTCACGCCGCTCAGCCAGTTGAAGAACGCGCCGGCGAGCTGGGCGGATGCCAAAACTTTCGCGCGCGACCTGTGCGTGCAGATGTCGGCGGACACGCCCAGCCGTTACCTCGCGAAGATGACCAAGAAGGCGCGCGCCGGCCGCATCTATCTCGACTACCTGCGTAATGATCGCATGGCGACCGCGGTGGCTCCCCTTTCACCGCGCGCCCGCGATGGCGCTCCGGTCTCGATGCCGCTGAATTGGACGCAGTTGCGCCCAAAGATCGATCCCAAACGCTTCACCATTCGAACAGTTCCCGGTCTTATCGCGAAGAGCACCGCATGGCAGGACTACTGCGACGCCGAACGACCGTTGGCTCCAGCGATCAAGCGGTTGTCGAAAGCCAGCGCTGCATGAAGCCGGAGCGGCGAGGCTCCGCGCGGAGCCTGCTCGGGCTCGATTTGCTCAATTACTTTCTGGCCGACGTGCAGACCGGCGTCGGGCCGTTCCTCGCGATCTATCTTGCCGCTTACGGCTGGAACGAACAGCGCGTGGGCGTGGCGCTCACGATTGGCGGGCTCGCCGGCATCGCAGCGCAAACTCCGGCGGGCGCTTTGGTCGACAGGCTCAGGTCCAAGCGAGCGCTGATCGCAGCAGGCGTGATCGCATTGGCGGCAGGTGCTCTGCTGATCGCATTCTTCCCTTCGTTCTGGCCGGTCGCGACGGCACAAGCTCTGATCGGAGCAACTTCAAGCGTCTTCATGCCTGCCATTGCGGCCATCTCGCTGGGGATCGTGGGCCATCAACTCTTCAATCAACGGCAGGGGCGAAACCAGACCTTCAACTCGGCCGGCAACGTGACGGCCGCAGTCATGATGGGGCTGATCGGATATTTCATATCGAACCGTGGCGTCTTTTTCTTCGTCGTAGTTCTGGCGGTTCCCACTATTCTCTCGCTGCTGCTCATTGCGCCCAACGAGATCGATTACCAACTCGCGCGGGGTTGCAAGGACGGCGCGGAAGATGGGAGACCGGCGCGAGTTCGCGACCTAATCAAGGACCGTCCGCTGATGATCTTCCTGTGCAGCGCCGTCCTGTTTCATTTCGCCAACGCCGCGATGCTCCCGCTGCTGGGCGAGATGCTGGCCAAGGGGAAGGGTCGCAGCTCGATGATGTTCATGTCGGCCTGCGTGGTGACGACGCAATTCACAATCACTCTGATCGCGGCCTATGTGGGCCGCGCCGCGGGTTCATGGGGTCGGAAACCCCTGCTGTTAATTGGGTTTGGCGTGCTTCCGATTCGCGGGATTCTTTACACGCTGACCAACAGCATCTACCTGCTGGTGGGAATCCAGGTGCTCGACGGCGTCGGCGCCGGAATCTTCGGCGTCGTTTCGGTGCTGGTGATCGCCGATCTGACGCGCGGAACCGGGCGCTTCAATCTAACGCTCGGCGCTATCGCGACGGCGGTGGGAATCGGTGCGGCGCTCAGTCAAACGATCGCCGGCGCCATCGTTCATCACTCCGGTTACCGAGCCGGATTTTTGCTTCTATCGATCGTGGCGGCGATAGCGTTTTCGATTCTGTGGATCTTCATGCCGGAAACGCTGGACGAGAGCGCGCTTGTTGCCGAATCGCGCGCTTGAGCGAAACGCGCCAATTCAATTTGGATAGGCTGGCCGCTCGGCGTATAGCCGTTTGCGGGCGCGGCGTTGAGCTTGATGCATCTCGTGCTGCTGGTATGCCCACATGCCAAGGGCCACTGCGCCTACAACCGCGGCGCCGATCAGCGCTGTGCGCGCCGCGTTGGGGTCCGCGTATTGATTGTTCCATTCGTTGGACGATACGCCGGGTGAACCGTAGCCTTGAGGTGGGCCATAGCCTTGAGGCGAGCCATAGCCTTGCGGGGGCATCGCTTGCGGGGGATACGCCTGCGGCGGAATGCCAGCGCTGGGCCCGTCGTTGTCTTGATGCATGTAGTCGTCGACGCTTCCGATCGACGGGAGATTCGCCTGCGCCAGGGCGGACGCAACCGTCAGTGCCGCAACCATCGGAGCCAGTACGATCGCGAGCACGACGATGCGCAATTTTCGCTGATGGCCGGAATCAATTCGCAAGATAAATCCTTCCACCTCGCCGGTGACCACCATATAGACGTGGCGACCGGAGATACGGTTACGCGGATGCGTTCAGGTAACCGCTGGAACGTTCGATTGTACCTTGGAACTACAAGCTGCCCGGCCATGTAGTTCCAAGGTACGACTTTCGTCAAGCTCGCGCGCGTCTCTCTACTGGATATGGTGAGGAGTGATCCAAGCGCTCGACACGCCAACGACAGGAATCGTCAAGTTGCCAGCCAAACTGAAGCCGACGGTGATAGTGGTAGATGACGATCCGTCCTTGCGCCGCGCCCTGAAAACGCAGCTTCGGTCGGCTGGGTTCAAAGTACTGGCGTTTGACAGCGCGCAAAAACTGCTGGACAGCCAGTTTTCGACCTCCGACGCATGCTTGCTGCTGAACGTCTACATGCCCGGGATGAGCGGCATCGAGCTCTGCCATGTGCTCCTCGCCTCAGGGCGCGAAGTGCCGGCCGTCCTCATGAGCGCTCGCGCTGGCGAGTTGAGTCCCCAGGTTATCGGCGAAACCGGAGCAGTTGCGAGCCTGTACAAGCCCTTTGACGAAAAAGCCCTGCTGCGCGCCATCCGCAAGGCGTTGCGCAAGAAATCAGCGTTGCCGCTCTAAAAACCTTCGAAGTTCCCGCCAGGTTCGCCCAATTTTACCGGTGCGAACTTACCTGCCCGAAACGCCGATGTGCTACTAGACGTACATATCAGGGGTGCCGTCCGCTGAAACGAAAGCGAGCAACCGTCTCCGCGAACAAATCGACGCGTCGTGTCATCGCCCGCAACGGTCCTGCAAAGCGACAGATCAGACGGTTCGAGTCTTTGGTGGACCAAATGTCGATCGCGATGGCCCGCGCACCGACCCACAAGCTCGACAAAGAAATAAAAGAGTGGCTGCGCGAGATTGTGCTTGCGCTGGATCTCGATCGGGTTGCCTTGATCAAACGCGATCCGCCTGCCGGGAACTTTGTCGATTCCTACTGGTGGGCTCGACCCGGAATCCGCAGCCTGCCACCCAGGGTTCGCTGGCAGCAGGGGGCGCCATGGGCGCTGGGGGAACTGACCGCCGGTAGATCGATCGTTTTTTCAGATCCCGAAGAACTTCCGGGCGAGGCGGGAGAATTCAAGCGTTTTGAACAGGCCCGCGGAATAAGTTCACTCGTTCTCATGCCGCTGCAGGTCGGAAATAACGTAGTCGGCTCTTTGGGCTTCAACCGGTTTCGCGCCGGGCGACGCTGGTCCGCCAAGGAATTGCAGCGCTTGCGGATCGTGGCTCAGATTTTCGCAGGCGCACTCGAACGCAAGCGATCTGACCTGCAAGCTCGACAACTCCGGGAAGAACTCAAGGTTGCGTTCCGCCGATCGACCATGGGCGAATTGACCGCGTCGATCGCTCATGAACTCAATCGGCCGCTCGGCGCGATCCTGAGCAACCTCGGAGGCCTCGCGCGCCTGCTGTCTCAGAAAAATCTCAAGATGGAACTGGCATCCACCGCGGTTAGAAGTGCGATCGAAGACACCGAAAGAGCTGGCGAGATCGTCCGGCGGTTCCGGAGCATGTTCAAGGACGAGAAAACCAGCATGGTTGCCATCGATATCCGGCAACTGGTCGAAGACGTCGTCGCGATGGCGGGCAGAGAGGCTGCGTCGCGCGCGATCAACCTTCGGATTGATGCACCGGCTTCGCTGCCACGGGCGATGGGCGATCCCATCCAGATCCAGCAATGTTTGCTGAATCTGCTGATGAACGCTTTTGATGCGATGGCGCGAACCAGGTCGGGCTCGCGGGACGTGACGATTGCAGTTGCGCCGGAGAAGCCCGGATGGATTCAGGTAAGCGTGGTTGACACCGGCGCTGGCATCGATCCGTCGATCGCAGACAGGATATTTCAGCCGTTCGTTACGACCAAAAGCGATGGAATGGGCCTGGGTCTTTTAGTGACCCGATCGATTGTCGAGGGCCACGGCGGCAGAATCTGGTTCACCCCCGGTGCGGGCGGTGGCAGTATGTTCACCTTTACGCTTCCGGTGGAGCAAGGTGGGCGCACCCGCGCCTGACGAAATCCGGCGCGGTCTTCGACGCCACTCGTTGAGCGATTGCTTCGGCAAGAAAGATAATGCGCCGGGCGCGTGAATCTGCAGGACCGCAGCCATACGAGAAAGTTCGGCCACCGAGTCCGCGCCCATCTTCCTCCGCAAACGCACGCGATGCACCTTGACGGTGCGCTCGCTTATCCCCATCTTCGCTGCCGCTTCTTTGTTCAATAGGCCCGCCGTGATCAGCATGAAAAGTTCGCGCTGGCGAGCGGGCAGAGTCTGCAAACGCCGTTCGAGGTCGTGGCGCTCAGTTTGTTCCGTACGCATCCTGCGCGAGCGATGGACCCCGCGCGCGATTGCAGCCAGGAGCGCTGCTTCTTCGACCGGCTTCTCGAGCACATCTACGGCCCCTGCCCTCATGGCGTGCACTGCGATCGCCAAATCGCCGCGTCCGGTAACAAAGACAATCGAGACGAAGTTGCCGATCTCCGCCAGTCGTTCTTGAAGCTGCAGACCGTTCATTCTCGGCAGAAATATGTCGGATACTACGCAATCAAAATTGGCCTCCGCTTTCTCGACGAGGAGTTCATCGGCCGAAGAGTACGAAGCTACTTCGAAGCCAGCAGTGTTGAGCTGAAAGGCAAGCGCGTTGCGGGCGCGGGCGTCATCGATCACGACCGCCATGCGAATTCGATCGGTCGCCGCTCGCGCCCCGATCGATTTAGTGCTGGCCACCGAATTCATCTACTGCCTCGCTGATATCAACCGCAGCTGACGATCACGATGTTTTCGAAAGACTCGGCCATCACAGAGAGCTATACGATTGTCAAACCTGCATCTACAAGCCAAAGTCCAAAAAACGGCGTCATGAAAGGTCGCCTTCATTGAGAAACCGCGGACCTGACAAGCCTCGCCGCAGCCTCGGCGAAAGCATGGACGATATAATCCGGGCAATGCGCGGCGGCAGCAGCGCCCATGCCAGCCGAACGTAAGTTTTCATCTTCATCGGACGGCTGCGGAGAGAATCGAGATAATATCGCCGCGCGAGACTGCGATCGCCCTCGCGCATCGCCGCCAGCCCCATCGTCACCTGCTCCTCGGCTATCGAATCGATCGCATAGTCGGCCAGCGAGCGGGTGTTAGCGCCGAATCGATCGCGTAGCCGCTGTATCCCGGTCGAGCCAGCCTCCTGGCGCAAGTCTTTGCCGGTCAACTGTCGATGCGCAAAGCTGCGCCCGGACGAACCGAGGCAATAGTAACAGGCCTCGAGCGGCTCCTCCTCGCGCAGATAGGCTTCCAACTCTTCTCTGAGCCGCGGGTTGTCATGAATCCTGACTCCGTCCATCTCGCGGTTCTGCACCGTCTGACCTGCGAGCGCAAGCCGAGTGGTCAGAAGAGCAGCCGGCGAACATTTGAAGTAGTAACCCTGATAAACAGTGTGGCAGCTTCCGGAATGCGCCAGAGAGCAGTGCCCGAAGATTCGCCGCACGAGGGCCTTGTCCTGATGGCGGCTGTTGATGGTGGTAACTCTGAAGTGATTGATTCTTCTAAGGTCCAGCTCGAAGTCGTACTTTTTCGATAGCGCTTCCAGTTCGTGATCCTGCACCCGAAGGCTGATACCGGGGTAAAGGCTGACCCACAACCGATCGACCATCTCAAAGATCGCCGGATCGCAGCGATGCAGCAGCAGGCCGTTGGTGACGATGGTTATCTCATCTGCGATTCCGCTCGCGCGTGAGTAGCGCAGAAGCTGCGGCAGATCGGGATGCATCAAGGGCTCGCCGCCCAGTAGTTTCAATTCGCCAAGATGCATCACCTGCGAGAGCACGGACAGATCGCGCTGAAATTGCGCGACATCGGCAAACTTCTTCGGCAACAGCGGCGAACTATGATCGCAGCCTGCACAACTGAGGTTGCAGTGTTCGGTCAGATTGTACTCCGCCGCACTTCGTTCGATTTTCGCTGTGTCCGTCGCTGTAGAAACTTTCACAGCAGCCTTTCCTCGCGCATGAACGGCGGGCCGGACAGGCTGCGCCGCAGCCGCGGAGATAGCATTGCCGACAAGGTCTCGGCGACGCGGACCGGCAAGAGCGCCCATGCCAGCCGAAGGTAGGTTTTTAATTTGCGCGGGCGGTTGCGGATCGAGCTGATGTAGCATCGGCGCGCGTACTGCCGATCGCCCTGATGCATCGCCATCATTCCCAGCATCGCCTGCTCGCGAGCCGTCGAATCGAGGGCAAAGTCTGCGAGCTTGCGGCCGCGAGCGCCGTATCGCTCGAGTATAAGCCGCGCAAACCGGAGGTATCCTCTGAAGTACTGATCCGGATCCGGCAGCGCGCCGTGCGATTTCCCGTCCCAATCGACCGGGCGAAGACACTTTGCGAGCCGCTGGCCGAAGGTCGGCATCCGCCACCTCGCCAGGTTTTCCGGCACGAAAATAATCTCGCCGCGCTCGCGAAGCAGCAGGAAGGTGAAGACGTCCTCGGCGCCGTAGTCTCGGCCAAATTCCTCGGCCAGGCCGCCGACGGCGAGTATCGCGTCGCGCCGCATTACGATAGAGCCAACCATTATCGGCCACGGACGGCTGCCCAGCATTTCATCGAGCGTCGGCGAATGATCGAATCCCGCCGGAACGTGGTGCGGCCAGAGGACCGTGCCCGCGTCGTCGACTATCGTCGCGTCGGAGAACACTGCCACGCACACCGGATTGCGGTCGAGGACCGGAACCGTTTTCTCGAGCTTGTCCTCGGTCCAGGTATCGTCGCCATCGAGCAGCGCGATATATTCGCCCGCCGCTGCCCTGATGCCGGCGTTGCGTGCGGCCGCCACGCCCGCGTTCTGCTGATCGATAACGCGAAGTCGATCGCCGTAGGTCTTCAGCACTGCGCTGGTGCCGTCAGTCGATCCGTCGTTGACGACGATCAGCTCGAAGCCGCCTTGGAACCGCTGCGCGAAAATGCTCTCGAGCGCCACGGCGATAGTCGCTTCATTGTTGTAGGTCGGAACTATGACCGACACTTTCATTTCATATAAACCGGGGCAGCCGATATCACCGAACTCTCAGACAGAGTTGATCCTCAATACCCTAGACGCACCAGTCTTCGAACCTCATTCCGGTCAGGCGCCGCAGCCGCTCCGTGTCCTCTCTGAAAATGTTCAGCAGGCGTTGTTCAAACTCGCGGTCAAGCGGCGGCCGCTCGATCGGGCGCGAGAAAGTCCAGCGCAAGGCATTGCGAATCGGCGACTTGATACCCGACGGCAATCTCGAGCCGACTCCCACGTGGTGGATCGTCTTCATCAACGCGCTGCCGACCGGATTCGTGACCTTCGTCTCGCCCACGTTCAACATCTGGGAAAACTCGGGACTCTCGAAAGAGTCATCGACGCCGAGGAACCGAAAAACCCGTCGCAGAGTTTGTGATCGGTTCCGCGCCAACTCTTCCTGCGTGAGTATCAGGATTTGCAACTGTTTGTAGTATTGTAGATACAATTCGAGTTGCAAGCCCTGCCGGCTGGCCGTTACCACGTAGCTATCCTCGATGCGGTCAGCTTCCCGGTTTATGTCCTGCCCGACATTGCCTTGTCCGAGCGCGAGTTCATGGAAATAGTGAGAGAGGAGCCGCTTCATCGGATCTCTTACGATCTGGATCAGGCGCGCCTCAGGCACGATCGAATGCATCCGCTGCGGCACGCCGCGAAATATCGGAAAGTGGGTGTAACCAGGCGAGGCTTCTCCACGAATGGTGACCTGGCGATCGGTCTCGAACTGCGCCTGGTACCAATCAAGTCCGCGGTGCCAGTTTTTCTCCTCCATGAAGAAATTCAGTTCCTTGTCGCGCGACATGAAGATTTCGGGATGCAATCCCAGGTAGTAATGCAGGCTGGTGGTGCCGCACTTCGGCGATCCGATAACAATCAGGTTGGGTAGTGTGCCCATTCGCAGCGCCGCGCCCCCTCAAGCGAGCATGCGCTCAAAAACTTAGCGCTGGGACGGCTAAGGCGCCAGCTTAAGCGACCGCCTGTCGCTGGTGGTTTGCACGACTTAATGGCAGACCGCTAGTCTTCCCGCAGGAGCAATTCATTCGTGCTGAACATCGCAGTTCTCATCAAGCAAATTCCCCTCATCGAGGACGCCAACTTCGATCCGGCCACCAAGACCATCCGGCGCGACGGCCCCAACGTCATCAGCGCGTTCGACCTGCGCGCCGTCTCGTTGGCAATGGATTTGAAAGCGAAGCATGGCGCCCAGACCACTGTGGTCACGCTCGGACCGCCGCAGGCACGCGAAGCGCTGGAGCAGGCGCTCGCGATGGGAATGGATCGCGCCGTGCATATTACCGATCGAGCCTTTGCGGGTTCTGACACGCTCGCGACGGCGCGCGCACTCGCGGCAACGCTGCGGCGCGACAAGTTCGATCTCATTCTGCTGGGAAAATATTCGCTCGACGCGGAAACCGGGCAGGTCGGACCCGAGGTCGCCGAGTTGCTGGGCGTCGCGCAAGTCACCGGCGTGCGCAAAGTCGATGTCGAAGGACGCACGCTCAAAGCGGAACGCGAGAGCGACGAAGGTTACGAGGAGGTTGAGGCCTCGATGCCGGCGCTGCTGACTTGCGCCGAGCGCGTCGCCGCGCCGATAAAGCTGAAGGGCGGTGCGGCCGCCGAGGCGAAATCGAAAAGCATCGAAACTGTTTCGCTGAAAGATCTCCGCGAGGATCCGGGCGCCTATGGTCTCGAAGGTTCGCCAACCTGGGTGGCGGAGATTCGCGCGGTTGAAACGCCTGCGACCCAGTGCAAGTTCATCGACGCGTCCGATCCCGAGCGCGCTGCCGCCGACGTGATTGCGGAGCTCGATAAAATTGGCGCGCTGGAGCGGCGCACCGCCACCCGGCGTCCGGTCTCATCGACGATTCGCAAGTCTCAACGCAAACGCGATGTGTGGGTCGTGGTCGAAGGCAACCTCGAGGGGTTCGTGACCCGTGGCACGCTGGAACTGCTTTCGCGTGCCGATGAACTCGCATCGCACTTGGGCGGCGCGGTGGTCGCCGCTGGATTCTGCGCCCCGACGCGTAAACATGCCGGCCTGCTCGCGCGATACGGCGCCGACCAGGTGCTCGTCGTCGAGGCTCCCGCGCTCCAGAGCTACAGCCCCGAAGCGGGTGCTGAAGCGATGGCTGCCATCATCAAGGAGCGCGAGCCTTGGGGACTGTTCGTTGCCGCCAGCGAGCGCGGGCGTGACTGGGGTCCACGGCTTGCGGCGCGGCTCGGACTCGGCCTCACCGGCGACGCGATCGGCCTGGAGATCGATGAGCAAAATCGTCTCGTCGCATTGAAGCCGGCCTTCGGCGGCAACATCCTCGCGCCGATTCTGTCGAAGACGTTTCCGCAGATGGCGACCATTCGTTCGGGAGTTCTGGAGCTGGCCGAGCCCAATGAAGCTCGAGTCGCCGAAATCGAGACGGTGCGGCTGGAAGTATCCAAACCATTGAGCCGCCTCGTCAAAGAGCACTCGTTGATCGATACGACGATCGAGCCGATGGAAGGCGCGGAGATAATTGTCGGGGTCGGCACCGGCGTCGGCGGACCCGAAGGCGTTGCGGCAGCGAAGGATTTGGCGCGAGTGCTGCGAGCCGGGATGTGTGCGACTCGGCGCGTCACCGACGCGGGATGGATGCCGCGTCAGCTTCAGGTGGGCCTGACGGGCAAGGCGATCGATCCGCGCCTCTACTTTGCGGTCGGCATACGGGGCGCGATCAATCACACTTGCGGGCTCAAGAGAGCGCAAACGGTAGTGGCAATCAACAACGATCCGGAAGCGTCGATCTTCGAACGCGCGAACCTGGGGCTGGTTTCCGACTGGGCGACGATTCTTCCGGCGCTGCGCGAGGCTCTGCAAGCTCGACTCGCCTAGCGAATCGCTCGCACCCACGCTCCCAGCATCCGGCGCAGACTGATTTCCAGCGGTAGACTTCGGCCCCGCGATGGAAGGATCATGTGGGTGATCCCCCGCCGAGGACACAACAGATGAGTGCAATTGTATCGACCCGCTACGGACGACTTGAAGGTGAGGAACAAGACGGGCTGCTCGTCTTCAAGGGAGTGCCGTTCGCGGCCGCTCCTGACGGCGTCCGGCGATGGCTTGCTCCCGAGAAGCCGGCGCCATGGACCGGAGTTCGCGACGCTCGGCGCTTTGGCGCGGTCGCTCATCAAAACCCGGTCACCAACCAGGCGCTCGCCGCGATGAAGATCGATCAAGCGCATTCGGAGGACTGCCTGAATCTCAATCTGTGGACGCCGGGGCTCGATGGTGCACGGCGGCCGGTGATGGTCTGGATTCATGGCGGCGGATTCACGATCGGCGCCGGCTCTCAGGAGATCTACGATGGATCGGTTCTCGCGCGGCGCGGCAACGCGGTCATCGTCACGATCAATTACCGCCTCGGACCATTGGGCTTTCTGCGCCTCAATGACGTCACCCACGGACGGATCCCATCGAGCGGCAATGAGGGGCTGCTCGACCAGATCGCGGCGCTGCAATGGGTCCGCGACAACATCGCCGAGTTTGGCGGTGATCCGGATAACGTCACGATCTTCGGCGAGTCGGCGGGAGGAATGAGCGTAGGAGCGCTGCTCGCGATGCCGTCGGCACGCGGCCTGTTCCACAAAGCGATCGCGCAGAGTGGATCATGCGACACAGTGTCGTCAGTCGCGCGAGCGAACCGGACGGCCGAGCGAGTGCTGTCGAAGCTGGGCGTGTCTCCCGACGACGCCGATGCGATTCGCGCGCTGCCGATCGCTCAGTTGCTCACGGGCGTGTTCGGTGCCGACGGCAAAACGCCCGACCGCGAACTCGGGATGGCATATCAGCCGGTGGTGGACGGCGCGCTGATACCGCGCGAGTTGATCGAGATGGTGGCGCAAGGATCGGCAGCGGGAGTCGCCGTGATGGTTGGCTCGAATCTCGAAGAATGGAAGCTGTTCTCCGCGATGGATCCCTCGGCCCAGAGACTCGATAAGGCCGGCCTCGTAACGCGGATGAGCAAGCGGCTGACCGCGGATTTCGCCGGCCCTGTGATCGCAACTTACGAGCGCGCGCGCGCATCAGCGGGCGCCTCAATCTCGCCGCCAGAGCTGTTTTCGGCGATCGAGACCGACCGCGTCTTCCGAATGCCAGGCGTGCGTCTCGCGGAGATCCACGGACGCAGTGAGCGCCGCGTCTACAACTATCTTTTCACCTGGCGCTCGCCCGCGATGCGCGGTGCGCTCGGGTCGTGCCACGCGCTGGAACTCGGTTTCGTCTTCGGCACTAACCATCTGGCCGGCATGCGTCGTTTTGCGGGCGAAGGTCCGGCGGCTGAAAAGCTGGCAGGCGAGATGCAGGACGCGTGGCTCGCGTTCGCGCGCTCGGGCGATCCCGGATGCGAGAGCGCCGGCCCATGGCCCGGCTATACTGAGACGCGCCGCGCGACGATGCTTCTCGGCGAGAACAGCGGCGTTGCCGACGCGCCCTACGAAGAGGAGCGGCGCGCATGGGACGGAGTGGGCAGCGGAATTCTCGGCGCGCTCTGAGGGAAGAGGGAACTCGATTTAATGTGAAACCCGCGGTGGGTTTCACACTTCCTTCGGCAGGGGTGACCCCTGCACCCAGTACTCCTTCCGTCGGGCGCAGGGATCTCTCCTATCCGGTTCCCCTTCCACCAGGGGAAGGGGTTAGGGGTTAGGTCGCTCGCATCTTCACGCTGCGATAAAGCTGCGGAGCACTTCGAAAAATCGTTGCGGCTGATCTGAAACTATGCCGTGGCCTGCGCCTGCGAAACGCTCGAAGCGCACCAGCTTCGGCGGCAGTGCTGCGACGATTTCCTCGGAGCACGGCACCGGCGTCATCGGATCGTCCTCGCCTACCATCACTAAAGTCGGACACTTGATCCGATGAAGGTCGGCGACAAAATTCATCGTCTCCCTCTCGCCGCGGCGAAAATCAGCCATCAAGCGCGGATTCCAAATCGTGCGTGCATCAACTTCCGGGTCGTGAGGGCTGCGGCGATAGAGCGGACCGCATAGGCGCCGGAACGCGCGCGTCGCCTCTCGCGTAGGATCCTCGAGAAAAGCTCTCGCTGCCGCGCCGGCCTCCGCTCCGCCCAGCCTTTCGAAGACTTCAATCTGTACCGCCTTCATGCTGGGCGATGCGGCCGTGCTGCAAAGAATCAGCTTGGCGGGATGATCCGGATGGCGCAGCGCGTAGGACATCGCGACGTAACCGCCGAACGACACGCCCATGACGATGGGCCGTTGTATCTCCAGCGCGTCGCACAGGGCCTTCACGTCATCGCCCCACTGCGCGAGTTTCCATTGCGCGGAGTCTTCGCGCCCGTCGCTGCGGCCGTCGCCGCGATGGTCGAAGTAGACGACTTGCGCGATGTCCGCGAGCTGCGAGTAGGCGGGTTTGAAGATTGAGTGATCGGCGCCGGGACCGCCGTGCAGCAGGATCACCGTCGGCACCTCGCGCATCCGCGGTCCATCGGGCCGAAGCTTGGCGCCTTCGACATCGAAGAACAGCCTGCAACCGCCGATATCAATCCGCATTTTGATCTACGTCAGCGGTCGAGGTTCCTGACAACTTTTCCGTCCTTCATCACGAACATCACCTTTTCGGTGACCCTGATATTCTCACCCGGATCGCCGGGCAGCGCGATGATGTCGGCGCGTTTGCCTGCTTCAAGCGTTCCGATTTTGCTGTCGAGACCAAGCAGTTCCGCATTCACCGAGGTGGCGCTCTTGAGCGCCGCGATCGCGCTCATGCCGGCATTCACCATCAGTCCCATCTCGCGGGCGTTTATTCCATGACGACAAACGCCGGAGTCGGTGCCGAGCGCAATCTTCACTCCGACCTCGAGCGCACGCCGGAGCATCGCGGGTGCAGCCTCAAAAGCCCGGCGTGCCTTGACGGCCAGCTCGGGCGGCAGCTGATCCAACCTTCGTCCGAGTTGATTCTGGACCAGCAGCGTCGGCACCAGGTAGACCCCGCTCGCTTTCATCGCTTCGAGCGTTTCATCGCGGAGAAAAGTTCCGTGCTCGATAGAATCCACCCCCGCTTCGATAGCGTCGCGCGCCGCGGAATCGCCATGACAATGGACCGCGACCCGCTTGCGCAACCGATGCGCCTCATCCACCACCGCAGTCATCTCGTCGAGTGTGAGCTGCGGCGTGTCGACTTCGTCGGCCAGTGACATCACGCCGCCCGAGGCGCAGAACTTGATGACGTCGGCGCCGTACATCACGTTGAAGCGTACCGCTTTGCGAAGATCGGCAGGGCTGTCCGCAATGCCGTCGCTATAGTCGGACTCTCTGCCAGTGGCGTGGAAGTGAAGGCCCGCGTTGCGATCGGAATGACCACCGGTCGCGCCGATTAGATTGATTGCGACCAGCATTCGCGGACCCGGCAGATGTCCTTTCGCGATCGCATTGCGCAGGCTCACATCGATGAAGCTGTTCGGATACATGCAGCCCACATCGCGCACAGTGGTGAAGCCGCCCTCGAGCGTAACGCGCGCATTGACCGCGGCCTGGTAAGCTTTTTCCGCGACGTGTTGCCGGAAACGATCGATAAAGAACTCGTTGTATGATTTCGCACCGACGGTCAGATGAGTGTGCGCGTCGATGAAACCCGGGCACAGGGTCGCGTCGCCGAGATCGATCCGTTCGGTGCCGGCCGGGATTCGCAAATCGGGTCCGCAGGCGGCGACCTCCTCGCCCTCGATCAGGACGATGCCGCCTGCTTCGATCCGATCCGATTTGCCATCGAAGATTCGTGCAGCTTTGAGCGCTATAGTCATTTGATACGAACCTTGCTCCGTGAGCGATCTCTTCCACTACGATAGCAGTCTCGTCAACGCGTCACATCGCGATAATCCAGGCCGTCTTCGACCTTGTCGGGAATCTTCGGAAAGCGCGTGTATGATAGAAACAGGTTTAGCGCTTTTATTTGACCTCGCTATTCGTGAAAATTACCATCTCGAACCGCACTTGTAAGAATCGAAGGGGACTCTGAAACCACAGGCTATGGCCGGCTTCGCGAAATCTGAGCCTCGCCTCGCGCAGCCGTCTGCCTGGTTCGATCAGATCGCCGCATTGCTCGCTCGCGAACTTGCGCCCAATTCGCGAAAACTCCGTAGTGCGCTTCGCATGACCACGATTGCCACGATCGGAGCAGGTCTGGTCGCAAGCTGTCACGTCAACAACCAGCTGGGCACTTACATCGTGTGGCTGCTGGTGGGCGCAGGACCGATGATGTCGCTCGACAAGGCGTGTGCGTTTCTGATCGCCGAAGCGATCGCGCTCTGTGGCGCGGTGGTGATGGCGGGGATGTTGGTGCAATCGCCATGGCTCATGCTGCCGTTTCTGTTCGCGATGATTTCGTTTTCGACTTACTTTGGCGCGACTCGCAAGCTCGGCGCCCCACTCCTCCTCATCCAGGTGGTCTGTCTGGACACCTTCTACAACGTCGTGTTTGCGTACGACCAAATCGGTTGGGCGGCGGCAGGCATTTTCGGTGGCAGCGTGATCGCCTTCGGCACGATCCTGGTGTTCGACAACTGGCTGTGGCCAGACCGCGCCGAAGAGACCCTGATGGAATCGCTGGGAGCGAGCGTCGCGCGCGATCGTTCGCGGCTGCTCGAGGCTTCAAATTATTATCTGGATCGACAAGAGGCGCCGCGACCGCCGATCCCGCCGCCGACTTCGGAGCTTCCCGCGGATATGGATCTTCTTAATCGCGCCGTCTCGGAGGGTGTGTCCGCGCATCGCCAGGCGATCCTGCTTGGTGCTATCACCCGCGTGGCGCGCATTGGTCTCGAAGTGGATCGCCTGACCATGGCGGCGCGCCAGAACGTACCGGCAGAAGTTCGCGCGATGGTACGGCCGCAGCTTCAGGCGTCGGTGGACGCGATCGCGGAGGTATTGGACGAGCTCGCCCGCGAATTTCCGACGAACATCGCCGTTGGCCCAGACACTGCTCCTCCCGCCTCGCGCACCCACGCGAGAGCGATGTTGGACGCTCTGACCGTTCGCATCAGCGAGGTCAGACCAACCTATATTCGCAAAGCGGGTTCCGCCGAGCTTGAGAATTTCGCAGACTTCACCGATTCGCTGGCGGCGTTGACCGGACACATCGAGCGCCTGCTCGACGAGCCTCCGGCGCCGCCCGTAGCAGTGCCGGCAAACAATCTGGTCCCGCGTTTGTCCGACGCTCCGGATCCCACGATTTTCCGATACTCACTGAAGGTCGGTGCCTGCGTGGTGATCGGCTATGTGATCGGCATCGTCGACCACCGCCCCGAGCTGAACACCATCCTGACCACGGTAATCATAACCGCGCTGCCAACCTACGGCGCGGCCCTGCGCAAGATGAACCTGCGTATTGTCGGAGCGTTAATCGGCGGGGCGCTTTCTCTTCTCGCCATCATCATCGTCACGCCCAACTTCGATACCCTTCCGGCCTATCTGCTCGCAGTCTTCGTGGTCTTCTATATCTCCGCGTACTGCTCCCTCAGCAGTGGACGTGTTGCGTACGCGGGAAAGCAAATAGGGACGACCTACGCGTTGGTGTTCACCGGCTTGAGCCCAGCGCTCGACGTCTATGAGCCGCTGTGGCGTATCTGGGCAATCTTGCTGGGCACGCTGGTCGTGGCATTCGTCACTTTCCTGTTGTGGCCGGAATACGCCGGCGACTCCTTGTTGCCGAGGCTGCGCCAGGTTATTCGCGACACGCTTGCGCTCGCGCCCGGGGGTTCCGCTGCGCACACCGAGGATGAGGTTCAGCAGGTTAATTCGAGAACGATGCGCGCGCTCGCCGAGATTCTGGAGGTCGCGGACGATGCGCAGGTCGAAGGCCGCACGAGCCTGGTCAACCATAACGCGATCGTTGAAGCGGCCGGAGGGCTCCGTCGTATCGCGAACCGGCTAGCCTCAATTACGACGGGGCGCATCGTCACTCGCGTGCCGCCATTGGACCCGGCGACTGAATCAGCGCGGGAGGCGGTGCTCGAAGGGATTCGCCGGCATCTGCAGTCGTGGCTCGACTTCTTCAGCAGCCCCGACAGCCTCAACGCAGCGGCCGCTGAAGCATCCGCGCAAGCAAACTCACCCGAAGATCTGAAGACGCCTATCGAGCAGTTCAGCTCGCGGCTTGAAGAGCGGCAATTCACGCGACTCGATTCGTGGACGGTCGACCAGCGGCGGGCGATCCTCTCTGAATTGCACTGCATGCGCCGTCTCGAATACCTGCTTTTCGACTTGAATCGATGGCTCGCGCTGATTCCGGGACACCCATCGAATCTCGCGCGCTGAAACGCGCAAACTGTCAGCTTACTGCTGCGACGGAGCTAGTTTTCCTTCCCCATAACCATGATGCCAGGCTTGGGAGACGTCGTTGCCATGGAAAGGTTTTCCGGAGAACGGCGATTCAGAGGTGTATAGCGCCACAAAGAAGTTCGAAGCTTTGGGGTCACCTAGCTGATAAGTGTCGAGGAAGGTCGAGTAGTCAAAATTCGTGATAGGTCCTGATACCGCTGCGAATTCGATTCTTTTGGTCTGTTCGAACAGGTAGATGCCGTATCGATCCGAAACCACTGGAATGTGCGGAGCGCGATATGGCTGCAAGAGGCGGATCGCTCCGTTCCCCGAGTGATTCTCGGACTCCACGTAGCCGCTGCCGCGAAGCAGTTCGCCAGGAATGTTTCCCACGATCCAGTGCCGCACGGGAGCATTCTCTCCGGGAGCAACCGGGTCCGGCCATGATCCGTTAGCATTGCCGTCGAAGTCGAGCATCATAAGTGTATAGAGCTTTGACGCATCGGCTCCTTTCCATCGAATGACGGGAGCGGTCGGGATGTCCGATTGCAGAAAAAGATTTCCGCAATTCACCGCCCCGCTGTAGTGAAGGTCCTTTCCGGTGAACGTCACCTCGATTGGCGGGACGCACGTGTAGTCCAGCTCTCTCGCATTAGCGACTTGAGGAACTTCACTCAGTACCGAAAGCACTAACGACGCCAACAGCGCTGTTCGCCTATTTACCATGCGTCTCCCTCGTAGTCGGAATAAGTTGCCGCATTAACTCTCAGTCGCCTCCTCGATCGAGTAAAATACTACAACTTGATTGGCGACCCGGGGAACTATACTTACATATGAGGCGCTGCGTCAGAGTCAACTCACTTGGGGAAAGTTTGACAGACAGTTACCGCCGGATACGGCGGCACGGGGAAATTGCGTGGATTTGAATACTATCGGGGAAGTCACACGCCCGCGGCCGGGGGACCCAGCGATCGATTGGCGCGACGGCGACGCATGGCTCGCGGGAGGGACCTGGCTGTTCTCCGAGCCGCAGCCCCGACTGCGGCGGCTGATCGATCTGCAGGGTCTCGGATGGCAACCCTTGACCGTCAGCGATCGAGGCCTCGAGATTGCCGCCACCTGCCAGATTGCCACGCTCGTTGCCTTCACGGCACCAACGGGTTGGACCGCAGCGCCGCTGATTGGCGAATGCTGCCGCGCGTTCCTTTCGTCGTTCAAAATCTGGAACACAGCTACGGTCGGCGGCAATGTCTGCATGTCGCTGCCCGCTGGTCCGATGATTTCGCTGACCGTCGCGCTCGAAGGCGTTTGCAGGATTTTGAATCGCGACGGCGGCGAGCGCCGCGTTGCGGTCGAGGACTTCGTCACCGGTAATCACAAGAACGTGCTGCAGCCGGGCGACCTGCTCAGAAGTATCGAGTTGCCGGTTTCCGCCATGCGCAAGCGAAGCTGCTTTCGACGAGTGTCCCTGACCCATCTCGGGCGATCGACTGCGCTGCTGGCCGGCACGATCGGGCCGGATGACGGAGACTTCACGCTGATGGTGTCCGCATCGACCGAGCGACCGCTTCGAATCAGGTTTCCGAAACTGCCCACCGCGGTCGATCTTCGCGCCCGCGTCGAGCATGAGATTCCGGAATTCTTCGACGACGTTCACGGAACGCCCGAGTATCGCCGGCATATGACGCTCTATCTTGCGGAGGAGATCCGGCGCGAGCTCTCGAACAAGGTGCAGCCGTGAGTTACCTCGTCAACGGCAGAACTTTTTCGGAAGAGCCGCGGCCGGGCCAGTGCTTGCGAACTTTCCTGCGCGAGATGGGATGGTTCGGCGTCAAGAAGGGTTGCGACGCCGGCGATTGCGGAGCTTGCACAGTCTGGCTCGACGGCGTCTCCGTTCATAGCTGCCTCATCCCGGCCTTTCGCGCCGACGGCCACCAGGTCACGACCATCGAAGGCATGGCGCAGAATGGCGATCTGCATCCGATGCAAACCGCGTTCATGCAGGCCGCGGGCTTTCAGTGCGGTTTCTGCACGGCGGGCATGATCATGACGGCCGCCGCGCTGAGCGAAGAACAGGTCAAGGACCTGCCGCGCTACCTCAAGGGCAATCTCTGTCGATGCACCGGTTATCACTCGATCGAAAACGCGATCCACGGCGTCAAATCCATCGAGGAGGATGCGCCGGGCAAATCCTGCGGCGCGGGCTTGTTGGCGCCGGCTGCGAAACAGATCGTCACCGGCAAAGTCCCCTACACCCTCGACACCGCGATCGACGGTCTGCTGCATCTGAAGCTGCTGCGGTCGCCGCATGCTCACGCGCGCATCACGGCAATCCGCAAAGAGGCCGCCCTGGCCGTTCCCGGCGTGCGCGCGGTGTACACCTGGCAGGACGTGCCGCGCCTCCTCTACACATCCGCTACGCACGACGACTATCACGTCGATCCCAACGACACTTATCTGCTCGACGACGTCGTCCGTTTCGTGGGTCAGCGCGTCGTAGCAGTGGTCGCGGAGACCGAGGGTGCGGCGGAAGAGGGATGCAGCAAAATCGAGATCGACTACGAGCTGCTGCCGGCGGTGTTCGATCCCGAGCAAGCGATGAGCAAAGGCGCGCCCGTCATCCATGACAAGGGCGCGGAGTCACGCATCCGCCGTCCCGGGCAAAATATTCTGCTCGAAATTCACGGCAACGTCGGCGACGTCGAGGCCGGATTCAAAGCAGCCGATGTAATCCACGAGGCCACCTACACCACGCATCGCGTCCAGCACGCGCATCTCGAGACTCATTGCTCGATCACGTGGCTCGAGAAGGACCGTCTCATCGTTCGCACCAGCAGTCAGACGCCGTACATCACCAAGCAAAAGCTCTGTTACCTTTTTGACCTGATGCCCGACAGCGTTCGCGTCTTTTGCGAGCGCGTGGGCGGCGGTTTCGGCGGCAAGCAGGAAGTGCTGACCGAGGACATCTGCGCGTTTGCCACTTTGAAGACGGGGCGGCCGGTCAAACTCGAGTTCACCCGCGAAGAGGAATTCATCGCCGCGACCACGCGTCATCCGATGAACGTCAAGATGAAAGTCGGCGCGCGGCGCGACGGCACGCTCACCGCGATGGAAGTGCGCGTCGTTTCGAATACCGGCGCCTACGGCAATCACGGCGGCGAAACTTTGTATGCTGCATGCGGCGAGGCGGTCGCGGTCTATCGATGCGCCAACAAGAAAGTCGACGGCTACACCGTCTACACCAACATGGTGCCGGCCGGCGCGATCCGCGGCTACGGCATGACGCAAACGATTTTCGCCGTCGAGTGCGCGATGGACGAAGTGGCGCGCAGCCTCAAGATGGACCCGTACGAATTTCGACGCATCAACGTCGTCACGCCCGACGATCAAATGATTTCGGAGAGCACCGCCGCCACCGACACCGAGTTTGGCAGCTACGGCCTCGACCAGTGCATCGACGTGGTGGACGCCGCGATGAAACGCGGCAACGGCGTCGAGCGGCCGCCGGGCGCCGACTGGCTCGAGGGCCAGGGCATGGCGATTTCGATGCATGGCTCGGTGCCGCCGACAGAGCATCGTTCGGAGGCGCGCCTGGCGCTAGGCGAGGACGGAAACTATCACCTCGCGATCGGCACCGCCGAGTTCGGCAACGGAACGACGACGGTTCATCAGCAGATCGTGTCGAGCGTGCTCAACAGCACCGCTTCGCGAGTGCGCGTCATCCAATCCGACACGGATAAAACCGGCTATGACACGGGCGCGTTTGCCAGCGCGGGCACCGTGGTCGCGGGCAACGCGGTGCGGCTCGCGGCAGAAGCGCTGCGCGATCGGATGCTGACGTTTGCCTCGAAAAATTACGGGGTCGGGCGCGACGCCTGCCGTATCGAGCACGACGCGATTTCTTACAACGGCACGCGCGTGCCGCTGGCGGATTTTTTCGTCGAGTCGCGCAAGGCAGGACGTCAGCTCGAATCGGTGCGCAAGGCCTACGGCACGCCGCGCAGCGTCACCTTCCAGGTGCAGGCGTTTCGCATCGCGGTCAATCGCATCACCGGTGAAATCGTCATTCTGCAGAGCGTTCACGGCTGCGACGGCGGCGTGATCATCAATCCCATGCAATGCAGGGCGCAGGTTGAGGGCGCAGTCGCGCAAGGAATCGGCTGGACGCTGCAGGAAAAGATGGTCTACGACGACACCGGCCGCATGATCAATCCGACCTTTCGCAACTACCGCATTCCAGCTTACGCGGACGTGCTCGCGCGCACCGAGATCTATTTCGCTGACACCCACGACGCGTTTGGACCGCTGGGCGCGAAGTCGATGAGCGAGGCGCCCATCTATCCGATCGCGCCGGCGCTGGCCAACGCGCTGACCAACGCCACCGGCATACGCTTCCACGACTCGTCGCTGACGCCCGATCGCATCTATCGGCGGATTTTCGAGAGCACCGAAAAGAATTCCGCGTGAGCGTCGGATGAAGCGCGCTCCCCGATGGCATGTTCTCGCCGTGGCGGAGATGCTATGTGCGATCGGCTTGCTGTCATTGCTGGCGCGGGACTCCTCGGGCGCCGATACGCTCGCGCAGCCGGTTGCCTCGTCAAGTCCGGGCGCCGCCAGCCCGTCGTCTTCCAGTGCACCGTTGTCGCCGATCGCGAAAGCGGTCTCGTCGGATACAGTCATGCCGATCAGCGCCAATCCCGGCGCCTCGAACTCCATTCCCGGAACAGGTTTGCTGGGCCATCTGATCGGGCTCGACAACATTCCCGGAGTTCGCGTCGGCGGCTTGTGGATCGGCAACGCTGACTATCTGGCCACCGGCGGAGTGAAGCCGAGGACCTGGAGTTTCAACAGCCTGCTCTTTCTGAATTTGAACATCGATCTGGAAAAGCTCGCGAGCATCCCGGGCGCGTCGATGGACGCGGAAATGATGCAGTTCAACGGCGAGGACAGCAACGGCAAGGCCGGCGTCGTCACCGCATACGACGGACTGTCGGGGCCGAAGCCGTTCGTCCGCACCGAGCTGTACGAGCTCTGGTGGCGGCAGAGCTTTTTCGCCGACAAGCTGGTGATTCGAGCCGGCAAGACCAGCCCGACCCAGGACTTCAACAACGTCACTCGCGCCGTTCCAACGCAGGACACCAGTCTCCGGGTCCCGGCCGTCTCGGGGCTCATCTATACGCCGATTTTCAAGAACCCGACGCTGATTGGCGCGTCGCCGGGCTACTACAATACCGCGTACGGGATAACCGCGAACTTGGCGCTGACCAGGAGTTTCTATCTCACTTACGCCTTCTATGACGGCGCGCTGGCCAGGGGCATACAGACCGGACTTCGCGAGGGGCCGGTCTTCGACGGGCACTACTTCACGATCGGCGAGGCCGGCTACGCCTGGACGCTCGGCGAGCACAAATTGATCGGAGAAGTGGGCGCGGGCGGATGGGCGCAAACGGGCGAGCTATACGCTCCGGGCACCAGGCAAAACGGCGCCGCCGGTTTTTACACCTTTGGATCGCAGCGACTATGGAGACAGCGCGAAGGCGTCGACAACAGCGGCGTCTCAGGCTTTCTCCAGTTCGGCATCAACGACTCGCGCACCATGCTCGTCAACGAATATTTTGGCGCTGGATTCACCGGCTTCGGCCTGGTTCCTCACCGTCCGGTCGATTCAGTCGGCACCGGACTCGCGTGGTCGTGGCTGAATCGGCAATACGGCTTTCGCAGCAACGAGGCGATCATCCAGAGCTACTACCAGATGCACCTGGTGGGCACTTCTTTCTTCGAACCCGTGCTCAGCTACATTCCCAATCCCGGCGAAAGCAGACGCACGCAAGGCGCGGTCGCGATGACGGCGCAGGTCACGGTCTTGTTCTAGACTCGGCGGCTACTTGATCTCCTGGATCGTTGCCGGACCTTCGCCCTGGCTCGGATCGATCCTGAAAGGCCATTCGTTGGAATGGAACGGCACCGCGGGCGGCAAGAACACCGGCATGCCGTACTTCTTGTCCTCGTCTGCAATCGCCACGCGCGCATCGCCGCCCATCAGCTCGTAGTCCATCAGGTAGTAGCTGCCGAAGAACACCTGGCCAACCGAGCGATCGGCGACAGTCCGGATGAGCACGTCAAGCATTTGATCGGGAGTGGTCACGAACTGCGACGTCTCGAACAAGAACAGGCGCGTGTTCATCGCGTCCTTGCCGAAAAATTGCGCGAGCGTGCTGAACAGCACGTTATTCTGACGCGCAACGTAGAGTGTATTACTCACGCCGTAAGTCTTGTCCCAATCCGGACCGAGCATCTCTTTCCAGTCCTTAATCACCTTCATCCAGTGCTCGACCTGGGTGGTCGCGCCCCAGGTAATATTCTTCTGCAGCCAGGGCTTCACTTCATCCGCGTATTGCTGAATGTCCGCGAACGTGTAGCTGCCCTTGCTGAGGCAGGCGTCCATGAACTTGATATTGCTGGCAATGACTTTGCGCTGGTTCTCGCGCGCCTCGGCACTCAAATCGACCGCATCGAGACTGTCGAGCGCAGTCTGGTTGCTGGCGCGAAAGGCGCGCATCGGCCCCACCCACGACTCATCCGCAACGGTGCCGAGGTGCGAACCGACAAGCTCGAACACCGCGAGTGCCGAGTGCCCGACCGACTTGTAGATCTGATAGCGAATCGGAACCTGCGGAGCCTCCAACGGCGCCTTGCCGGGCCGGTAGAGCGTGAGCTTGCCGCCCTGGTTGCTGAACAGCGCCATGATCACCGGATGTTCCGCCAGGAAATTTTTCTGAAATTTCGCCTGCGCGTCGTCGTAGAGGCCGAACATCGCAAGGTCGAGGGCCAGCACGTTCTGCTCGGCGACTTGCGACTTGGTCGCAGGCGCACCGTTGCCAACTATCACATCCATGTAGTCGGGCAGCGCCTGAGCGCCGGCAGGGCTGCTCGCCACAATGCTTACAATTGATAGAGCGAGTGTGCCCAAAAGAACAAATCTAAATTTGCGCATGAGCCTGTCATACAGCATCAACTGGCAGGTTTACAACAAGCGCTGTTGACGAAGGCCAAACTCAACGTTCACAAGCAGTCATAGCGATTGAAAAATGACGACAAATATCGCAAGTCCTGCGACCACCGCGCCGACTCCCAGCACTTCGTTCTTCCAATCGCGAACGGGTCCAGTAAGCCAGAAGTTGAGAAACCGGCTTACTCTCGGCATCACCAGCCACGTCAGCAATGAGCACGAAAGAAAATTGCCAATCAGCATCTGCTGCGCGAACGGCAGCGTGCGCCAGAATGGACTCAGAAAATTCAACACCATGACGGTGGGATAAAGCGCGAACAACACCGAGAGCATCTGCTTCCACGACGGCGGGACAGTGACCGTTGCACCCGGGCTGCGATTGAGCGCGAACCATCCTTCCAGGCCCGTCACCTGATGCGCGTGCATGCTTTCGACGATCGGATCGAGTTCAGTGAGCAGCGCTTGCCGCTCCTTCGACGCCATCCAATGATTGAGATCGTCGGCGCAGGCGTAGCGGACGATATCCACCCACTCGTTCTGAGACGTGCCATGCGGCCTGAAAAATTCCGTCGCGAGATAGCCGGGATAATGCGTCTGCGCTTCGATCACCTTGCGCCGCCACGCCAGATAAGCGCCCACCTTGTCCTTGGCAACGCGATGCGTAAATACCATCGCGACTGGAGGCTCGGCGTTGTCGTCGCTGGCGAGCAGCAACATGTGCGACGGTTCCGAGAGACAAGCCTCGATTCGCGCCGCGAGTTGCAGACGGTCGGGACTTTCAAGCCATCGCTTCATCGCCGGGTTGGATTCGAGCCGGAATATCGCCACCCACTCCTCTTGCATGCCCGGGATAGGACCGAGCACTTCGGTACCGACGAAGCCGGGAAATTTCCGCGCCGCGTCTGTAATTGCCGTCTGCGCTTTAAAATATTCGTCGGCTTTGTCCGCGCGGACCAGATGCGACGCTATCGCGGTAGCCGGCTGGGGAGCATACGCTTCGCGCGATTCAGTCGAGTCATCATTCATAAGAGCCCCCGGATGGTGATCCTCGGTCGATCAACCATGATCCAGTTATGCCAGAAACGGGGGCGCGAAACTGCAAGTCACCGCTCGCAGTAGTGTGAAAGCACCGGCCTGCTCTTCCGTCGTTGAATTGGTAAGGCTGTTATGGGGAGCTCCGAAAAAATCGAAGCTCCCCGGTTCGAGGTTAGCGCGTCAGGGTTTCAAGCTGGCGAATGACATCACGATGTAAGCCACCGTGACGACGCAGAACGCCAGCCCGACGAACTCCTCCAACGCGCAGTAATGGGCCAGTCGCAGACCCTCGGTAACGTCGTCGCTGGTGAACTCGGTGTGCTCGACCGTCACCTGAGGAGCGCTGACCACTCGCGCATCGAACAAATCGTTGGCCATGGAGCACCTCCCGGAATGATTTCCCACTGACCCCAAAGGCGTCACAACTGGACGAACCATACGGTTCAAAATGTTCAAAAGAGCTGAACGATAATCACTCGCGGGAAACAAAAGAGCTTGAGTGTAGGGGCTGGACGATGTCCCCAGCGGATCGGGGACACGGATTTACAGTACTTTGCCCAAGTGGTAGGTTCTGCTCGCTAGGCGGACTCGAGTCGCTCCGCAAACTGCACCGGACACCAGTTAACCGTGATTCGCGCGCCAAAACGGCACGCACAGCGGTTTTTGAAAAATGGGGAAATCCTTTGACCGTTACGTCGAAAGGATCGTCAGCGCGCGCGCAGGTATCCGAATCATCCGACAAAGCTCGGACTGCTACCTTTGCAGCGAAGGGTGAATACTGGACGCTGAGTCATGCCGGCGCGACTGTCTCGATCAAAGACGTCAAAGGTTTCGGCTATATCCAACGACTGCTGCAGCATCCGGGCGAAGAATTCCACTCACTGGATCTCCTGCACGAATTACCCGCACCGTCCAATACGTCCGGCGATAACCGGTTTTCGACAAAGGGCGAGGGCATCGACAGCGTCGGAGGACTCGGCGACGCCGGCGAGATGCTTGATCGGCAGGCCAGGAGTGAATACCAGCGCAGATACCGCGAGCTGAATGATGAACTCGAGGATCTGCGGGAAAAAGGCAAACACCAGCAAGCGCAGAAGGTCGAATCCGAGCTGGAATTCCTTCGCCGCGAACTGGCGCGTGCAATCGGTCTGGGAGGACGTGATCGACGCGCAGGATCGGCCGCCGAACGCGCCCGTCTCAACGTCACCCGCGCGATCAGGGCGGCGTTGCAGAAGATTTCCGAGCAACACCCAGGCTTCGCCGAGCTGCTGGATCGCAGCATCCGCACTGGCGCCTTTTGCTGCTACAAACCGGATCCGAGTCATACCGTTACCTGGAAATTCTCGATTGAGGATACCGAGACCCCTGCGCCGGTCGCCGCTGAACCGGTTTTGTCTCCGCGTGATACTGACTTCCTGCGCGCCTACACGAGGGGCACCACCTTTGTCGGTCGAGACTCCGAGCGCGCGATGCTGGTGCGCGGGCTCGAGCAAGCGCAAGGCGGGCGAGGAAAGATCGTCTTAATCAGCGGCGCGGCAGGCGTGGGCAAAACGCGGATTAGTGCTGAAGTCGCGGCCGAGGCCTCGCGGCGGGAAATGCTGACGTACCTCGGTTGTTGTTACGACCGCGAGGACCCGGTGCCGTTCAACCCGTTCGTCGAAATCCTCGAGTCGGCGTTGGCCGGAATTCGCGACCCTGAAGCGCTGCGGCTTGCGCTCGGCAACAACGGACCCGAGATCGCTCGCCTCGTGCCACAGCTACGCCGGTCTTTTCCCGACATTCCCGCTCCGGCTGAACTTTCTCCCGAGCAGTCGCGACGCGCCCTGTTCGGCGCGATAACGCAATTGCTTACGCGCGTCTCGCACAATACTCCTGCGCTGTTTCTGATCGACGATATTCAGTGGGCCGACGAGGGAACCCTGCTCCTGTTCAACCATCTGGCGCATTTCGTGCCCGCGCTGCCGGTCATGATCGTCGCGACCCTTCGTGACTTCGAGCTCATTCCGCGGGAAGAGCTGTTGATGAAGACGCTCGAGGAACTGTTCCGCCATCATCGGATCGAGCGGATCACCTTGGGCGGACTCCCGGAGAAGGGAGTCCGGGAGATGCTGGCTGCGCTGAGCGGACGTGAACCTCCCGAAACGATCGTGCAGCTCTTCTGTTCGAATACCGACGGCAATCCATTTTTTATCGAAGAGCTGTTCAGACACCTGATCGAGCAGAACAAGCTGATCGATTCCGCCGGAGAGTTTCGCAGCGATCTGAAGCTGGGCGACTTTGACGTACCGCAAAGCCTGCGACTGCGGATCGGCAGCCGGCTCGCGCGCCTTGGTGACGCAACGTTGAAAGCGCTAGGGGCGGCCGCGGCGATTGGAAGGTCGTTCACGTTCGAGCTATTGACCGCATCGACGCGGGCCGATCCGGATTCGCTGCTCGACTCCGTTGAAGAAGCGGAAAAAGCCGGATTGATTACCTCGACTCTGGACTATCCGGACGCGCTCTTCCGATTTTCGCATGAGCTCATCCGCCAGGCGGTGATCGCCCGACTGTCCCCAGCGCGGCGTCAGCGTATCCATCTCGATATCGCCGACGCAATCGAGAGCCTCTTCGCCAATTCGCTGGAAGACCGCGTCAATGACCTCGCGCATCACCTCTATCAAGCGGGTACGGCGGCGGACGGCCGCAGAACTGCGCGGTTCCTCGCGATGGCGGCGCGGAGGGCACTCCAGCAGGGTGCGCTGACGGAAGGCGAAGGCTTCTACCAGCAGGCGCTGGACGTGCTCCAGACAACTGCGGAGTCGCCCGACCGCGACCAGCAGGAACTCGAAATCCAGCTCGCGATCGGACAGGTGTTTATCGCGACCCGCGGCTATACGGCCGCCGAAACTGCGTCTGCATACGATCGAGCAAGCGCTCTCGGCGAGCGCCTTGGCGAGCCTATTCAAATAGTGCTGGCACTGGGCGGCCTCTACGGACTTTCTCTGCTCCGGGGCGATATGGATGGTGCGCAGGCGTTTGCCGATCGCGTACGTGCGATTGCCGATCGATGCGGAAGCTCTGCTACACGGGCGTGGGGTTGCCATTACCAGGGCGTGCCGAGTTACCACCACGGCAGACTTGCGGCGGCGCAGGATTACTTCTCGCAAGCGTTGGCGGCTTATCGCGAAGATGACCATCAAAATAATCCGCAGGATCCTGGCGTCGAGTCCTTGGCCTACATGTCGGTTACTGAGTGGCAACTCGGCATGGCTGATTCGGCGCGTGCGCGGATACGCGAAGCGCTCCAGCTCGCCGACCGATTGCGAAAGCCCTATGTAACTGCTTACAGCAGGTTCTTCGCAGCTTACTTGCATGCATTGTTGCGCGACCCGGTTAACTGCCAGCGATTCTCTGAAGAATTCCTCGAGCACTCGACGGGTCAATCGCTCCCATTCATCTTCGACATCTGCAGAATCCTTCGCGGATGGGCGCTTGCCCAGCAAGGACGTTATGACGAAGGGATCAGTAATGCCCGCGAAGGTCTGGCGGACTTCAAGGCGAAGGACAACGGTCTTAGCATCGGTTCTTTCACTGGCTTCCTGGCTGAGTCCTTTGCACAAGGAGGCAAGCTCGATGAGGCGCTGGTCAAGGTAGATGAAGGGATCGCAGCAGTGAGAGAACAATTGGTGGATCTGCCGTACCTGTTGTGGTTACGCGGAGAATTGTTATTGCAACAATCGCCCGGCCTTGTGGAATCGGCAGAGCATAGCTTCCGGGAAAGCATAGCTCTCGCAAACCGTGCGGGTGCGAAGTCGTACGCTTTGCGCAGCGCAACCAGCCTGGCAAGTCTGCTTAGCTCACGTGGTCACGCGACCGAAGCGCGTGAGTTACTTTCCCCACTATACGGCAGTTTCGTCGAAGGCTTTGATACGCGCGATCTTATCGAGGCTCGGAACGTCGTCCGCCAAATCGGTAACGCAGAGTCGGGGCAAGCCACGCGGTAAGACTTACAAACCTGGACTCTCGCTAAGGGGTGGGACAATGGCTAAGCGAGGTGCGTTGAGGCTGATCCTCAACGGAGCGATCCTGATGCTGGTTGGCATGCTGGTGGGAATTCCCGGCTTCGCCTTTGGCCCCCCGCTCAGCATGAACGACGAATTCCGGCTGTTCTTTCGGCAAACACATCTCATTCCGATTGCACAGGGCGCCTGGATGATAGCTAGCGGCGCCGTATTGCCGTCGCTAGCCCTGTCGGACGTTCTCGCTTCAACCTTAATGTGGTCAATGATTGTTAGCGGCTACTCTCTTCTGGTAGCCCAGGCGGCATGGGGCGCCGCGCTGGCGTTCGGGTGGACTGTCAAGGCGGGTACCGGAGTCCTGCACTCTCCCCTCGCCCCGGTCTATCTCGGCGCGCTTGTCGTAACAGCTCTGGGAGCGCTCGCAGGTATCGTTCTGATCGCAATCGGCGCATTTTCGGCGCTCCGCCAGATGAATTCGCCGGTGAGAACGATTCACTAGCGCGAAAAGAGAACTACTTGTGCGTCCTAAGTCTTACAGGTCCTTGGCTGATGGCTGGAAACGAGCGTTCAGGCAAACAAGCAATTCGAACCCGCAAGTGAGGCAACGCGCCTTGACAGTTATAACGAACATCATTCCAGGCAAAGCGGAAGCGTTGCCAGCCATCGTGGAAGCTGCCGGCTCTGAAATTCGTTTCGATAATGTCAGAAGCCTGCACTATGCGGCTTTAGTAGTTCTGCCAGCCGTTGCGGATCATCCATCGAGGCTGGTTCTGGAAACCAACTTCGATGGAGACCTATCCGAACATCTAAAGGAATTGATTGAGCATGGCGCTAAAGGATTCGATTCTATCTACCGGTCGTGCGAGGGCTACCCTGCCCGAGGCGCTCTGCAGGAGCCCGAGGCCGTTGGAGAGTACTTTAAAGCGCATTCGGTTCCGGCGACGGCTTTCTTCGTAGCGTTCCCAGGAAGGACACGAGACGACATTCTCAACGCGATCAGCGTGTATCACGAAGCCAAAACATTCCTTGATCGGCCGCCGCCACTCGATAAGCTTTCACGCGAAGAAGTGTGGGAAAGACTCGTCGACCACTTTCGCAGTATTACTGACCCACAACCACTGCACTCTCCGGTAACGCAAACCAGCCTCAAATGGCAAATTGCGCGCAACGTTGCGGTCGGTTTCATTCCAGCCGTGATCTTCTTGCTCTTATTGCCGCTGCTCCTTGTGATGGCTCGCTTTCAGGAACGCCGCGAGGCCGCGCGACCGGAACCGCCGCGCCGCTACCAGACTGACCCGGCGGTCACTTACAAATATCTGAATCTTGGCCGGCAGAACCATATGTGCACTTTCGCGACCGTCAAGCGCGGCCGGTTTCGTGCCTTTATGGTAAAGCTCGGACTCTTGGTGACTAGAATCCTTGCGGGCAAGATTTTCCTGCTTGGTCAGCTGGATACGATTACGACAATTCACTTTGCCCGGTGGATCCTGATAGACGGCGGCAAACGAGTAGTCTTTCTCTCTAATTATAATGGTACTTGGTCGAGCTACAACGACGATTTCTCCGATCCACCGCACTTGAACGCGATATGGAGCAACACCGAACGTTTTCCGCCTGCGTGGTTCCTGTTGTGGCAGGGCGCTTACAACATTCAACCGTATGAAGACCACACCGTCGAGGAATTTCAACCCACATACTTCTTTCATCGGCCCTACGGCGATCATTCTGTCCAGAATATTCAGCGCTACCTGGAGTTTCGAGACGCGCTAGCACGGTCAATGGGCTAGCTCATCATGGGAAAGAAGCGCGATAGCATTCTGGATATTGCCGAACGGCGCGACATTCAAGGAATCCTCGCAAGCGGATACGATCACCTTGATTATGTGAGTTACTTCTTCTTCCAGGTGGTCGATACAAATCGAGCAAAGGAGTGGCTGCGAGGCGTCGTCGATCGAGTCACCCCTGCCGTGGACCCCGGGAGTAAGAAGTCGCCGAATTGTTTTCACATCGCGCTAACCTTCGCAGGGATCCAGGCTTTTGGTGTAGCTGGCAATTCAATTGATGGCTTTTCTCATGAATTTGTGAAGGGAATGAACCGGCCCGAAGCCGCCAAGCTACTTGGGGATACCGGTAAAAGCGATAAGCAGAACTGGGACTTCGGCTCCCCCGACAGTCGCGAGAAAAGACCTATACACCTATTGATCCTGCTCTATGGCGATAGCCCGGAGGGGATGCGCGCCTACGCCCACTCCTGCGGCCTCGATTCGGTTGCTAACGGTCTCGAGCTTGTCTATCGGCAGGACGCGAATCGCGCGCGTGGGGATCATTTTGAACCTTTCGGCTTCAGGGACGGAATTTCGCAGCCGCTGGTTGCCGGACTGACCAGCGGAGCAGGACCTGCCAGCCATCTGATAAGAATGGGCGAATTCGTGCTCGGCTATGAGGACGAGAAGGGTCTCAAGTCTCGCATACCCGGCATCGACAACTGGCAGGATCCTAAGGGCTATCTCGCACCACATCCCGAATGTCCGAAGGATCGCAGGGCCTTTGGGCTGAACGGCAGCTACCTGGTTTTCCGAAAACTCCATCAAGACGTTGAGGGCTTTCAGAACTATGTGAAAAACATCTCAAGCAACACTCCGCATAGCGCCGAAGTCATTGCGGCCAAGATCGTCGGTCGATGGCGAAGCGGCGCGCCGCTCGTGCTTGCTCCCGACAATCCTGGATCCGAACCCAACAACGATTTCCTTTATGCGCCGACAGATCCGGACGGCCTGAATTGCCCGATCGGTTCGCATATCCGGCGGATGAATCCGCGCGATTCACTGCCCACATGGCCGTCGCACGCGCTGCAGATTTCAAATCGACACCGCATCATCAGGCGCGGCCGAAAGTATGCGGAAGGTGCGAATCAGGGAATTTGCTTCATCGCGCTCAACGCCGATCTGCTGCGGCAGTTCGAGTTCCTGCAAAACAGCTGGGGTGACGATCCGGAATTCAATCTTCTGGATAACGACCGCGATCCGATCATTGGCAACAACGATGGCACAGGCCAGTTCACGATCCAGAGCAACCCGGTCAACCTTCACCTGAAAAACGTTCCGCGCTTCGTCACGACGAAAGGCGGCGGCTACTTCTTGCTGCCCGGTATCAGAACACTGCGTTACCTCGCTAACTTCTAGGCGACAGTCGATGCGATCCCTTCCTTACACAGTGTGGCGTGGCCAGCCATTTGCCAATAGTGCTCCGCGGAACGGGATCGGCAAGAAAGATGACGATCACAATGCATTAAGCCATCGAGTTGCGTGCAAGCAATTCATTTAGGTTGAACTTGCGGAACACTTTGGACGAGAAAAACCACTGAACGTTTTCTCCCTGCCGACATCTCTATAAGCTCCTTATAGTATGACCCGATAACAGTTTGTTATCGGTATCTAGGTCACGTAGTTAGCCGGCCGCTGGATAGTGACGGCAGTCACGGAGCGAGGGGTCGAGCAGATTTACCGAAATGAAATAACGATTCGAGCGACCGGACCGTACCAGCGTTCGTGGGCTGTTGCGATCCTTGCGGCGGTGCTGGCGCTGGTCTGTGTCGGAGTTGTTCCCCGCCTGGCATGCGCGGCCGGCAAACAACCACCCAACATCCTATTGGTCGTCATGGACGATATCGGTATCGACCAATGGCAGCTGTTCGGATACGGCGGCACGACTCCGGCAGCGATGCCGAATATCACTTCGATCGCACAGGCCGGGGTCAAGTTTGGCAACCTGTGGGCGATGCCGGCATGCTCGAACGGACGCGCGGCGCTTTTCACCGGCCGCTACCCGTTCCGCACGCATGTTTATACCGCAATCGGCACCAACGATCTCGCGAACTTCCAGATCAATCCGAACGAGATAACTGTGCCTCAATTGCTCAAGCAACGCGGTTACAAGAGCGCGTTGTTCGGCAAATTCCATGTGGGAATTCAGAGCAACAACCCGTACGGCTATGGCATGGTGCGGGCGCTGGGCTGGGATTACTTCGATGGATGGTTGGACGCGACCGGCGATCCCTCGTCGATCGACGAAACGGCCGGCGGCGTGTCGCCGGCGGGCACCTGGACCTGCGGCTTCGTCCGCGATGCGAGCGACGGCGGGGCGGATACGGGTGCGTGCTATGCGGGCAACGGCACTTGCGAAGTGATCACTAAAACCGGTACGGAGGCGCCGGGCCGCGTATGCCGCGACGACGGCGGTATCTTCGATCCAAATCAGTCCTGCAGCAATCCGGCTCCCGGCTACATCAATTTTGCCACGCTCAGTGGGCATTACGTTTCGCCGCTGGTGATCAATGGCGAGGATGGCTCGATCGTTCAGGTCGCATCGACCGACTTCCGCGCGCGGACCTTTCGCGGAACCGAGGTAGTTGACGCGGCCATCGCCTGGATCAAACAGCAGCCGACGAGCCAGCCGTGGATGGCGACCGTCGCTTTCGCGACGGCACATACACCGGTGATGCAACCGCCAAGTCAGTTGCTGCCTTCATCGGAAGCGGACACCAGCAATCTCGACTGCTCTAACTCGATCCAGCAAAGAGTCCTGACCAACCAGATGGAAGAGGCGCTGGACTCGGAAGTCGGGCGGCTGATGGTATCGACCGGGCTTGCCAGCAGCGGCCCCAGCGGCCAGCTGATCTACCATCCGAAGCAAACCGGGACGTACGTGATTTTTGTCACCGACAACGGCAGTACGCCGCCCGCTGTGAAGCTGCCGTTCGATGCCATGCGCGCGAAATCCACGGTTTATCAGACCGGCGTGTGGTGTCCGGGAATTGTCGCCGGTCCTGCGGTGAAGTCGCCTGGCCGCAAGGTGACTGCGATGGTCAACATTGCGGATTTGTATCAACTGTTCGGCGAGCTGGCCGGTATCGACGTGCACACCAGCGTTCCGTGGACAGTAGACGCGCAGTCGATGCTTCCGTACCTGCTCAACCCGCAACAGGGGAGCATCCGCAAAACGAACTACACGGAAATCGGCACCAATCTTCATGCCAACGGTGTGATCAACGGGCCCTGCCAATACAACTCGACTACCTGCACTCAAATCGCTCCGACCAAGGGCGTGTGCGAGGACAACAATGGGATATGGTGGGGCCCCGGCGCGACTGACCCTACTACTGCGGGTATTCCGGCGGGTGGGCTGACATTGTGTTGCGACGTAGCTGTCTGGCAGGCGAATCACGCGCAGACAATTTCGAGCGACATTTACCCGCTGGCGGCGTATGGCATGCGCAACGACCGCTACAAGCTGGTGGTCAATAACTACCAGTCCTATGACGCGACCTCCAACTCGTGCGTCGCCACGACCTCGACCGAGTTCTATAGCATCAACGAGAAAGTTCCCGTACCGAAGCTCGACACCGAAGATGCCGACCTGTTGGCCAACGGAGCGAAGCTCAACAAGCAGCAACAGAAGAACTACGATGCGTTGAGCGCGCAGCTAAAGACATTGCAAGCGTCCCAGCCGGCTTGCGTGGCCGACATTAATCTCGACGGCATAGTTAACTACCAGGACGTCGCGCAATGGACGATGTTCCAGGAGCTTTCGGGAAATTCGAGTTGGGCCGACCTTAACCTGGACGGGCTGACCAACGATGCCGATCTTGCGATCATCCTGCAGAACCTGGGAGCTTGCCCCACCTCCTGACCTGCTTGATCGGGGGTTGTCGTTTCCCAGGAACAAGCTAGCGGCCGCAACAGCTATAGCGTCGCCAGGAATTTGCGTGTCCAAGGATCGGCCTTCATCCACGCGTACATCAGGGCTAATCCCACGACCAAAGATAGAATATAAGCGGACGCCGAAAACGTCAGGTAAAACTGGCGCCCAAATATACTCAACGCAATCGGCGCAACGAGCGTGACAAGAAGGTAGCTAGGCAGTCCTTTGTAGCGGCGACCTGCGACAATGCAAGCGCCGATCGCGCCTAAGATAAAACCGTATGCGCAGATACCATACATAAGAGGAATGGCAAGGCCGCCATCGCTCCACACCAGGTACGGATATTCCATCCGCCATGGAATTCCCAGGTAAATGAGCATAACGACCAGCGACGCCGTAAGTGCAACCGCAAGCAGAAGGAGCACCTTCAGACAATCGAGCGCGATATGCAGCTTTCGTTTCCTGGCTACCGGGGTTGCCGCTAGAGCTAGAGGGGCAGATGGCAACGATCCCGCAACTGTTTCGGGTGCTTTGCCGGGTAAGCCTTCGCGCCACCATTGTAACGCGCCCAGAATGAACCCGGTGAGCAGCAGAGGTAGCCCGAGCCGCAAAAATCCCTCACGAACTACATCTTCCGCTTCAATAAATGGTTCAGTCCTATAGGCACCGTTCGAATGCAACGAAAAATACACAATCGCCGTACTGACCAGCATGATGTAGCCCAGGTAGAGCAGGACGCGAGCGTGTCGCGGAAAAATTTTTCCGTGAATATTCGTAACTTCTTTGCCGGACATGAGTATGTCCCACATCATAAACAAGAGCAGCAGAAGCGCGGCAACGAGGGCGGAGGTTTCCTCGGCGGCGGCCGACTCACCATAAAGCGTGTACAAAAGCCGAAGACCGAATATTCCCGCACATAAGGTGAACAGCAGCGCGAGCAGGTTGCTCATCCGCGCACGTTTTGAGCCCGACGACAACAGGGTGGCGATCGATATGGCGAGGGTCGCGGCGGCAGCCACAAGCTGGGACGCTAGAAGCGGATAATTTAATTTCTCGATTGCGCCAAAGGGGCGTATCGGAAAAAACACCATCCCCACGAAGCCGGTCATCAGGATGAACAATCCCGGCACTTGCATGTCGTCGCGGTGCGAGCGGGTCATCATCAAAAAGCCGATCAGCACCAGCACCAGTGGTAACATTCCGAAAGACTGCGATCTGGCTACCGCACGCAGTGGAAACTGTGTCTCGACCGGCGGAGGTACTGCGGCCTTGGCATCCGAACTGTAGCCGTTCTTGAAAGCGACGAGGAGCGGGAAGTAGTAGCTCCAGAAGTAGCGGTCCTGAGAGACTCCCCCAACTATATGAAGGTGGTCGCCAGCCTCAATGACATAGAAGGTGCCCTCGGTGTGTTTCGGCGGGTCGGAGAATCCATATTCCTTGGTCGAGCCCCAGTCCAATTGCATCTCGATTTTGCACGTTGGATATAAGTAGTCGCACAACCTCTCCTTGAGGAGATCCTGGAATCCGAGCGTGTCGGTTTTTAATTGATAAATTCGAAGAAATTCGGCGTTGTCGCCTGCTGAACTTCCGTTGAAAGCGACCACATCATCGGCGACAGTGCTCGTGCGCGACACTGTCCATCCTGCCGGATATGCCATGCTGAATCCGTCGTCGGCATCGCGGTAGCGCGCAAACGCTACTTCAGCTTTTGCATTGGGCGGAATTCTATAGCTTGCCAATTTCCCCGCGATCACATTGCCGCCGCACAGGAACATTGCGGCTGCTGCCACTGCCCAAAATGGTACTGTCGATTCCTTTGACGGCGAAATTCTTGTCCGGCGCAGTGCGATCACCAGAGGAATCGTCACACATGCGATGAAACCGATTTCATACAGGATTTGATATTTATCCAGTTTGAAGTTTTGCAGTCGCTGCTGAATCGCCGCTGGCGCGTCGGCTAGACCTGTTATCAGAGCAACCAGCGCAGTTGTTCCTGCGACTACCACCAACAAGAGCCACTGGCTTCTGCGTGTAGCGTCGCGCCCGGTAGCCCGGCTCGCGACCTCGATGATGTCGACCCAGTCCGTCGCCGCAAGTAACAGGGCAGGCGTCACAATCAAAGCGACGTCGCGAATCTCGTGACCGATCTTACGATAGAAGAGATCCGCACCCGCACGCGTCAAAAAATGATGGACGAGAAAGTAGTATCCCAAAAGGATCAGCGCGAGGAATGCAAACCTCAAGCGGAAGCGGAGTGTCTGCTCTTGACGACTTGTCATTTGATTCAGTCGTCGACGCACTGAGAGATAGCCCGCCAGCACCCAAACCAGCACCAGCAGAACGATACGAAGACTCATCAGGACAGCGCGCGGATCGGCTGCCGGTGAGAGAGCGAATGCTATTCGATCTGTCCAGATCACGTATGTGAAGAGCGACAGGACCAGGAGCGTTACGCTCCAGTGAGATTCCAGAGCTCCGCACAGGACGAAACTCCATGCCAATGCCAATGACACCACTGAAGCATCGAAGATCCAGTCGTTGGCCTGAGATCCGATCGAGCTAGCGCCGATCAGGATCGCGGCTGCAATCAGCTGTGCGATCGCGAGCGCGACCAGCAGCCGCAGCGGCGGGTCCATCGTCTTGAAAGAGATGATCCGGTCGCGAATCTCCGCGACGATCGCGTGCCCAATCGAATCGGGCTCCGGGTGAGAGGTCGGCGCCCTTTCGGCTATGTCCTCGGCACGCTTTTCCAAATTCCGGTGTCCGGTGCGGTGGAAGGATCGATGCTATGCGCCTTTGCGATATCGGCTTCGGCCTTATCTCTTTGGTTCAACGCCGCGTAGATGCCCGCTCGCGCCATATAATAATCGGCATTGTTGGGTGCGAGACTTAGGGCACGGTTCATATCGTCCAGTGCTTCATTTAACTTGCCAAGCTGCGCCGACGCCGCACCTCGAATGGCATGGGATTGGGCGTCGTTCGGGTCAAGCGCGAGCGCTCGACTGCAATCTTCTATAGCCTTGGCCGGCTGGTTCAACATCGCGTAGGTGCGGCAACGTTCCACGAGGGGGCCGGCGTCCTTGGGGTAAAGCTCGATCGCCTTGTTCTCATCCGCAAGGGCTAGCTGCTCCTTTCCAAGATCACTCAACAGCGACGAACGCACACAGAGCGCCGCGCTCGTTGGCTTGAGCTCAACCGCTTTATTACAGTCGCTCAGCGCTTTAGCGCCATCACCCAGGCCGCGATAATCATTGCACCGGGTGAGATAATAGTCACTGTGGTTTTTGTCCAGTTCGATCGCGCGAGAATGATCCTTCAGCGCGTCCTTGTATTCATGTAGACGGCCGTGACAATTGCCACTCCCCTCGTAAGCTGCTGCATAGTCAGGCTTTAGCGCGATCGCCTTGTCGAACTCGGCTTCTGCGGCACGCCAGTCCTTCGAATGCATCAGCTGGTTTCCCCGATTTAAACGGGCCTCCGCCGAGTCGGCAGATGGACTTTGAGTAGCTGTAGGATGAATTTGAACTGTCTGCGAATAGACTCGCTCGAGGCCGGATATCCACACAATCAGCCCGGCCAGCGATGCTACGAGCAGCACCCCAAATCTCGGCTTCATCGGACTATGGCCTGAATTGCAGCGCTCGCGGCACCAGTAAGGCGGATTGCGTGACTATGCGGTAGGCATTCTCCACCCATTCGCATACCCAGCGCCGCGTATCGCGCGGGTCGATCATCTCCTCCATCTGGAACCGGTTGAGCGGTCCGATGGGTCCCCGCGCGCTTTCGATACGCGCATTGATCTCGGCGCGCAGTGCCGCAGGATCGGCGGCCTCGGCAAGCTGCCGTTTGTAAGCGGCCTCGATGCCGCCTTCGGGCGGGATGCCGCCGACGTCTGCCGCGGGCCACGCGACGCGCGCACTGGCGCCACTACGCGGCGAGGCAAAGTTGTTGCCGGCGACGCCAAAGCTACGGCGCATAATGACGGTGAAGATCGGAACTGCTACCTGCGCGAACGCGATCATCCACTCTCCACCCTTGCGGATCGTGCCGGCTATCTCGTGTTCGAGGCCCACGGCAAACCCCGGATTGTCGATCAGGTTCAGGATGGGAAGATGGAACAGGTCGCATAGGTCGAGGTGACGCTTGAGCTTGTCGCAACCATCGGCCGTCAGCGCGCCGCCGTTGACGTGCCGCGAATCAGACGCGACGACGCCCATCGGGTAGCCGTTGAAGCGGACGAAGCCGACGATCTGGTCGGTACCCCACAGCGGCCCGATCTCGAAGAACGAACCCTGGTCCGCCATCAACCTGATTGCGCGGCGCATGTCGAAGGTCGTCGTGCGCTTGCGCGGAACAATCGTGAACAGCTCTTCTTCCCGACGGTCAATTGGATCAGCGGTGTTCGGCGCAAGCACCGGCGGCGCTTCGTAGACGCTCGAGGGCAGGTACGACAGGAACCGCTTCGTCATCGAAGCCGCTTCTTGCTCCGACTCCGCGAGATTGTCGACCGATCCGTTGCGGCAATGGATATGCCAGCCGCCCAATTCCTCTTTCGTGATGTCGTAACCCATCGCATGCCTGACCACCGGCGGTCCTGCCACGAACAGCTGCGCGATGTCGCGCACCATGACCGAGAAATGGCCGAGCACAGCCTTGGCAGCGCCGATACCCACTACGCTGCCGAGCAGCACATTGACGACAGGCACCTGGCTAAGCTGCGCGACATACATCGTGCTGCCGAGGTGGCCCGGCAGAAACGATCCACCCTCGCCAGACACTCGTGGCCGGCCAGCGACTATTGCACCCGAGCTTTCCTGCGCGCTGCTCTCGCCGGCCTTCTGCTGTTTGGGCACCATCGCTGCGATACTGCCGCCGCCGGAAGAGCCGTCGAGTAATCGGATCGACGGGCATCGAAGATCGATCGACAGCCGATCGAGATGCGCGCTCTTGCCGCCAATCGCGCCGTCGGCATGACCGCCGCGCGAGGTGAAGTCGTCGGCGCACACCACGACCGTGCGGCGGTCGATCTTGCCCCAGCCACCGATATGGTTGGCGGGCGTGAAGCCGGCGACCCGTCCATCCTCGTCGTAGTCAGCGAAGCCTGCGAGGCTCCCGACTTCGCGAAAGCTGCCGGCGTCGAGGATCAGATCGATTCGCTCCCGGCAGGTCAGCTTGCCGCGCGAGCGCTGCCGAACCACGCCCGGATCGGTCGAACCCTGCGCGAGGCGATGATGCGCGATCTCTTGCAACGTCTGCACATCGGCGAGCATCGGCGCCCAGGTGTCGTCACCGTAGCGGCGCGGCGAGGCTGCAGCACCGTCGCTTTTTGCCGGAGCGATCGTGGCGACAATCTGGCCGGCCGCGACGATGGCGCCGAGCTCGGCGGGCCTGATCTCGGTCACTACGCCGGCACAGGGTGCGGTGATCGCAGTTTCCATTTTCATGGCGCTGATGATCATCAGCGTCGCGCCGGCCTCAACCGTGGCGCCTGCCTCGACCGGCAGCTCGATGATCGCGCCCTCCATCGGGCTTTCGACGCCCTCCTCGCCGCTCGGCACGGCCAGGCTGATCGATGCGGGCCGCGCACCCGACAGGCCGAGCCCGTTCTTGCCGCCGCGGAGCGCCGTCGCCTGCTGTTCGAGCAACGCAATTGAACCCGAGGCGGAGGCCTCCGCACCAGCAGGCGCGGCAAGCTCGGGATGCTCGGAGAAAAAGCTGGTCCGCGCATCGCCTGTGCGTACCGCCGGATGAGAGAGGACTGCGCGCAGTTGTCGAAGATTGGTCGGCAGGCCGGCGATGTGGAACTCATCGAGCGCGCGCAACGTGTGGTCGAGCGCCGACTCGAACGAATGCGTCGAGTTCGACTGGCAGATCAACTTGGCGAACATCGGATCGAATTGCGGCGGCGGCGCATAACCGAGATACGCGCATGAATCGACCCGCACTCCGGGACCCGTCGGCTCCTTGTATGCGGTCAGCATGCCGGGCCCGACCGCGACGATGCGCGCTTGTACGGCAGAACCGCGCGGCGCTTTGACCGCGGCTTGATCGGGAATGCCGAGAGCTTTCAGCGACTCGCCCGCCGCGATTCGGAATTGGGACTCGACCAGGTCGATGCCCGTAACCTGCTCGGTCACGGTGTGCTCAACCTGGATGCGCGGATTGCACTCGATGAAAAAGTGTTCGCCGCGCTCCGGGTTGACCAGAAACTCGATCGTCCCGGCGTTCACAAAGCCCGCTGCGCGCGCGAGGCGGAGTGCGTCTTCCAGCAGCCGCCGCCGAAGGCCGGCCTCCAGCCCTGGAGCCGGCGCGATCTCGACAACCTTCTGATTGCGAAGCTGGACCGAGCAATCGCGCTCGTAGAGGTGAACGATGCCGCCGTGGCTGTCGGCCAGGATCTGGACCTCGATGTGCCGTGGACGCGCAACCAGCTTCTCGACAAACACTGAATCGTCGCCGAATGCCGCCAGAGCTTCGCTGCGGCATCGGGCGAGCGCCGCTGACGTCTCCTCGGCGCTTGCCACCACGCGCATACCGCGACCGCCGCCGCCTCCAGCAGCTTTCAACATGACCGGATAGCCGATCGTCTTGCTGATCGACAGGGCATCCTCGACGCTCGCCAAGGCCTTTGGGCTGCCCGGAATGATCGGAATGTCGAGTGAGCGCGCCAGCTCGCGCGCCTTGGTCTTGTCGCCGAACAGCGCCAGCGTTTCGGGACGCGGTCCGATGAAGGCGATGCCCTCTTCGGCGCATCGTTTGGCGAAGCTGGTATTCTCGGACAGGAAGCCGTAGCCGGGATGCACGCAGTCGGATCGAGTGGACTTGGCGGCCTCGATCAACGCTTCGATGTCGAGATAGGCGCGCACCGGATCGTTCGACGACCCGCGCGAGCTGCCAATCTCGCGCGACTCGGTCGTGACGCGGATATGGAGCGAGAGCGCGTCAGCCGGCGCGTATACACCGACCGACTCCACCCCGAGGGCAGCCGCGGCGCGCGCGACGCGGATCGCGATTTCACCTCGGTTGGCAATCAGTACTCGCTTGAACAAACTCAATTCCCCAACAGCACTTTCAGAGGAAGGACTCTAACTGCTCTTCGGTCTCGCGAAGGGCAAAGTTGAGGAGACGAATGCCCTTGGAAACTCTCACGTCCAGTTCTGAGAGCGCGGGAGAGCATTCTTCGAAACGATGTCAGGCTCGCTGCTTAACTCAACTCGAGGCCTTCGAGGTCACCCTTCTCGCGCCACTTCTTCATCAGTGCGTTGAACGCGTTGATGCCCGGCGCATACGCGTTGGCGCCAAAGCCGTCGGACCCAGGTTCGAAGTGGCCCTCGTTGTTGTAGTAGCCCGGCGTGCAGTTCGCCAGGAAGCGCGCCGCAACCACAGCGAGGCGTTTGATTTCCGCGACCCATTCCGTCTCCGCTTCTTGAGTGGGATGCGAGTAGCGAAGGCCCCGGTCCATCACCTGTTTGATGATGTAGCCGACGTGCTGGGCCTGGTCATCCAGGACCGAGGTCAGGTTAACCGAAAAGCCGTTCTGCGACTGCCCCAGGATGAAGCAGTTGGGAAAGCCGTGGACGGAGAAGCCGTGATAGGTCTTCATTCCGTCGGCCCAGTAATCGGTCAACGTGACGTCCTTCATGCCGATCACTTCGTAGCCCGCGCGTCGAGTCCATGCCGTGCCGACCTCGAAACCGGTGGCGAAGATAATGCAATCGACTGGATACTCGACGCCGTTCGCGACGATGCCGGTCTTGGTGATCCGCTCGACGCCCTGACTGTCGCTGGTGTTGATCAGCTTGACGTTCGGCCGGTTGAAGGTCGGCAGATAGTCATCGTTGAACGTCGGCCGCTTGCAGAACTGGCGGTACCAGGGCTTCAGCGCCTCGGCAGTGGCCGGATCGGCGACGGTCTGATCGACCCGTGCGCGGACGCCGTTCATCTTCTGGAAGTCGGCGATTTCCATCAGCATCGCCGTCTGGCGCTTCGAGAGTTCGGCTGCGCGAGCGGTCTTCTTCGCCGCGATGCCGAGGTTGCGGAAGATGTCGGTCCAGCCGTCGTTGACGAGGTCCTCTTCGACCGGCACGCCGATAACCATGTTGTTGAAGTTCTCGCGCCGCTCCCGTTGCCAACCGGGCTTCAAGCTCCGGGCCCATTCGGGATCAGTGGGTTTGTTTCCCCGCACGTCTACTGACGATGGGGTGCGCTGAAAGACATAGAGCTGCTTGGCGTGCGCGCCGACGTGCGGCACGCATTGGATGGCCGTAGCGCCGGTGCCTATAACCGCGACGCGCTTATCGGCGAGCTTGGTCAGGCCGCCCGAGTGGTCGCCCCCGGTGTAGTCGTAATCCCAGCGGCTCGTGTGGAAGGTGTGGCCCTCGAAGTCATCGATGCCGGGGATGGCGGGCAACTTCGGTCGGTTGAGAGGCCCCGTAGCCATCACGACGAAACGGGCCCGCATCGCATCGCCACGATCGGTCGAGACGATCCAGCGCGCCGCGTCCTCGTCCCAGCGCAGTTCAGACACCCGCGTCTGGAAACATGCGTTGTCGTAGAGGTGGTAATGCTCTGCGATTCGCCGCGAGTGCTCGTAGATCTCGGGCGCGAAGGAGTACTTCTCCTTCGGCATGTAGCCGAGCTCTTCGACCAGCGGCAGGTAGCAGTAGCTTTCGATGTCGCACTGGGCGCCCGGATAGCGGTTCCAGTACCAGGTGCCACCGAAGTCGCCGCCCGACTCTATTATTCGAACGTCCTTGATCCCGGCTTCGTGGAAGCGCGCGCCGGCCAGCAATCCGCCGAAACCTCCGCCGATGACTACTACATCGACCTCGTCGTTCAGCGGAGCGCGATCAAAAGGTTTGACGTAAGGGTCGTCCAGATAATGCGCGAACTTGCCGGCAACTTCGACGTATTGCGCATTGCCGTCGGTGCGAACGCGCTTGTCGCGCTCCTGCTTGTATTTCTCACGCAGGGTGTCCGGATCGAAATCGAGCTTCAGATCAGCGATAAAGTTCGGGTCTTCCATATATTATCCCACTTGTCTTTGATCGTTCGCGCGCGAAGTTCAGATTTCCATCCTTACCGCACACTGTAGAGCAGACACAAGTTCGCGGCCGGCATCAGGCAGCGGACGTTCGGGTGTCCCTCGTTAAAACCTGATCCGTATGGGTACTGCTTGAATTGTTAGCAGGGACACGAGTTCTCTCAACCAGCAAAGCCAATCGCTGCTCGTGATTCATGGGCTCCCACGGAACAAGTTTATCGGCGAGCACATCCAGTCTTCGAAGGAGGGTCATCTCGAGAAAAAGTCCCATAAAATCCAGATCGCGGAACACCAGGGAGCCGGACTCTCTCATCCTGCCGCGAATTCGCTCGAGATGGATAGGCATCTCGGTCCAGTGCAGGCCGGCTCGGTGGTGATGACAGAGGTGGTATCCTTCGTTCATGAAGTTCACCTCATCAAGAAGGGTCGCGGTATGCGCAAAGTAGTCTTCGGGCCGTTCAGAGTCGTAAAAAGCGTGCTGGACCCATGCGACTATTGCCGTGATGAAGTTCTGGCAGAGAAGAGGAACCAACACGAAGATGATCCCAATTCTCCAGTCGTAAATGGCGACAGCTCCGAAGTAGGCATAGTACCGGGCCATACCCCATAGCAGGCGTCTTCGGTTCTCTTCATCGCCCCTGGCCCTGAAGTAGGCGTATGGGGCAATCCCTAAAACCGTCCAAATGTTATTCGAGAGATACCGCAGGAAATCCAGTCGACTCGTTCGATCGTAGCCGCGGGACTCCGCTGTGTCATCGAATCCGCCGTTCTCCCGATGGTGGAGACGGACATGAACCGTCCGATCCAGTTCCGGAACGTTTCCATACAAATATCCTAAAAAGAATTCGACGTAGCGGCCGAAGACCCTATCGTACTTCTCCGCGAAGTAGCCCTGGCGCCGGTGCGCTTCCAGGTGTTTGGCGCTGAACATCCTGACGAACCGCCGGAAGTTGAGACCGTAAAGGGAAACGTAGAAAGCGATCGCGAGCAGCAGTCGAGGTTTTCCTAAAACGAGTTGGATCAGGAAAATTGGTATGGCGCTAAGGCTAAGGCCAACCATGAGTCGTAACGCAGGCGTGTCTCTGGAGTCCTGCAGAACTTCCTGGCCGAGCCTGGCGAGTAGCCGGTCGTAAGCCCTGGAAAGAAATTGATACGCATTGCGTAACGGACGAACCCTCCCGAGAATCGTGGCCGCGCCGTAGCCGCCGAAGGAAAGCAACGCCACGACCGATATGGCACACGTGCTTGCCAGTGCTATCGGGACTCCGCACCAGCGAAATCCGAGTTTGAAACTGGCCCCAGAATTCATAGTTCGATCAGCGAATGCTCTCATTCCCCCGACCGCTTGTTCCTGCCAAAAACCTTAGCCCAAACGTACTGATGAGGAAGTGCCAATGGGCGCCGGCCCGGTTCTCGACAGACCGAATCGAGCATAACTCAGCTACTTATACCTGAATCTGCGCTTCTGCGGTGCACTCAGGTCGCAGAAAATTCGCCAACTCGGTGTCTAATTGAAATTTTTTGTTGCCGTAGCGCGCGACACTTGGGTAGAGTCAGCACGTCGCGCAGATGGGCTTCGCCAAACTTGTGTTCGCGCGATTCCGGAGCAGCGATTTAGTCGCGCAGTATTAGCTCGTCGTCTCAAACGAGGAACTTCCGAAAGGAGGAGCTGCCATGTTCCGCTTCCCACTAACCCAGCGACCGCAAACTTCCCGGGAACCGTTCAGCTTACAGACCTTGGCCAAGGCTTCGCGGCTGCGCGGCGCCGCTGTTGCCGAGAGCGTCTGTCCTTACTGCGCCGTCGGCTGCGGCCAGCTCATCTTTAGCAAGGGCGGCGAGCTCATCGACATTGAGGGCGATCCCGAAAGTCCCATCAGCGAGGGTCGTCTCTGCCCGAAAGGCGCCAACGCCTTCCAGCTCGCCGTCAATCAGCATCGCGTCCGCAATGTCCTATACCGCGCTCCCAACTCCGATCACTGGGAGACAAAGACGCTGGACTGGGCGCTCGACCAGATTGCCGAACGCGTCAAGGCGACCCGCGACGCCGATTTCACGACAGTCGACAAGCAAGGCCGAGTGCTCAATTCGGTGCGCAGCATGGGCACGTTGGGCGGGGCAACGATTGACAACGAGGAGAACTATCTCATCAAGAAGCTGTTCGGTGGCGGATTAGGCGTGGTGTCGATCGAGAACCAGGCGCGGATATGACACAGCGCCTCGGTGCCCGGTCTGGGCGCCTCCTTCGGCCGCGGCGCGGCCACTAACTATCAGCAGGATATGGCCAATAGCGACTGTATCCTGTTCATGGGATCGAACATGGCGGAAGCTCAACCCGTCGGCTTCCAATGGCCGATGACGGCCAAGGAGAAGGGTGCGACTCTGATCCATGTCGATCCGCGCTTCACGCGCATGTCGGCCGTTTGCGATGTCTACGTCGGCATCCGCTCCGGCAGCGACATTGCCTTCCTCGGCGGCCTCGTGAATTACGTCTTAAGCAACGACCGTTGGTTTCACGAATACGTGCTCGCCTACACCAATGCTTCGACGATCATCGAGGAAGGATTCCGCGATACCGAAGATCTGGCGGGTATATTCAGCGGCTTCGACCCGAAGGACGAAGCCTATGATTCCAAGCAGGGTCATTGGGGATACGAGGAGCCGGAGAGCGAACGCCAGGCGGAGCAGGCGCTTCAGGCAAAGTCCTCGAAAGGCCGCCATGGGCTTCACGGCCACGGCGTCGATGGCATCACCGAACCGTGCACGTCCCCGTACAAGGACTTGGCGAGTGCAGAGCGCGACCCGACCTTGCAACATCCGCGCTGCGTTATGCAGTTGCTGCGTCGGCACTTCTCCCGCTACACGCCGGAAGTCGTCTCCCAGGTGTGCGGCTGCACGCCGGAAGAATTTGTGCGCGTGGCGGAATTGCTCTGCACAAACTCTGGCCGCAAGCGAACTACCTGCATCGCTTACGCGCTCGGCTGGACGCAGCACACCACCGGCGTGCAGATCATCCGCACCGCGGGCATCCTGCAACTCTTGCTTGGCAACGTAGGTCGCCCCGGCGGCGGTATTATGGCTCTGCGCGGCCACTCTACGATCCAGGGCGCGACCGACGTTTCCACCCTGTATGACACCCTGCCCGGCTACCTGCCGCAACCAGCCGCATACGATCGCACGCACGAGGATCTGAGTTCTTATGTCGCACACGAAGGAATGCCCACTGGTTACTGGGCGAACTTCAGCAAATTTATCGTCAGCCTGCTCAAGGCCTGGTACGGCGACGCAGCCACATCGGATAACGATTTCGGATTCTCAGGGATACCGCGCGTGGACGCCGACTATTCGCAACTGGCCTATTTCGATCGCATGGCGAAGGGTGGCGTCGACGGCTATTTCCTGTTCGGTCAGAACCCCGGCGGCGGCGGACCCAACGCCGGTCTGCATCGCGCCGGCCTGCGCAACCTCAAATGGCTGGTCGTTCTCGACTGGTTCGAGACCGAGAGCGCCGTCTTCTGGAAGAACGACCCGAATGCGCTGCCGCCCTCCGAGATCAAGACCGAAGTCTTCTTCATCCCCGCGGCGGCCGCTCCGGAGAAGGAGGGCAGCTTAACCAACACGCAGCGCCTGCTCCAATGGCATAAGAAGGCGGTGGATCCGTCCGGAGATTGCCGCTCGGATGCCTGGTTTGTTTACAACCTCGGCAAGCGTCTCAAGCAACTCTACGCCGGCTCGAAGGATCCCAAGGACCAGCCGCTGTTGAACCTCACTTGGGACTACGAATTCGATGAGCGACCGCGTCTGCCCGACGGCACGCTTAGCCGTATCGAAGGGGAACCCGACCTTAAGAAGGTCCTCATGGAGATCAACGGTCACCATCTCGATCAAATCGATCCGAGCACCGGACGGCCGCGTCTGGTGAGCGGCTTCTCGGAGTTGAAGGACGACGGCACGACGGCATGCGGCTGTTGGGTCTACAGCGGCGTCTTTCCCGAGCCGGGCCGCAACCGGGCGAACGAACGCAAGATCACGGATGACCCGTTCGCGCCGGAATGGGGCTTCGCCTGGCCGAACAATATCCGCGTCCTGTACAACCGCGCCTCGGCCGACCCCGAAGGCCGGCCCTGGTCGGAACGCAAGAAATTAGTCTGGTGGGATTCCGAAAAGCGGCGCTGGGTGGGCCTCGACAAGCCGGACTTCGAACTGAACAAGCCGCCCGATTACCTACCGCCTCCGGGCGCGACGGGCATGGCGGCCATCGCCGGTACACATCCCTTCACCATGAAGGCCGATGGACTCGGCTGGCTATACTCGCCCGGTATCAAAGACGGGCCTCTGCCGACGCATTACGAGCCGGTCGAGTCGCCGGTGGGCAACCTGCTCTATCCCAAACACAACACCAACCCAACGGTTCGCTTTTTCGAGGGACCCCTCAACCATATCGCTCATACACCGACTGCCGAGTATCCCGTGGTGGCAACGACGTTCCGTCTCACCGAGCACTACCTGAGTGGGCCGATGAGCCGGTTCAATAGCTGGCTCAACGAATTGCAGCCGGAGATGTTCGCCGAGCTGAGCGACGAGCTGGCGGCAGAGCGCGGTATTGTCCACGGCGGCTGGATGACGATCCGAACGGCGCGCGGTCGAATCGAGGCCCGCGCGATGGTGACGCGGCGGCTGCGGCCCTTTGTTATCGAGGGGCGCGTGGTCCATCAGATCGGCCTCCCCTTCCACTGGGCTTTCGCCGGCGAGATCGTCGGCTCCAACGCCAATGACCTGACCGCGCTCCTGGCCGATCCGAACGTGAGCATGCACGACTGCAAGGCGTTCGCCTGCCAGGTCGAGGCCGGGCGGCTCGAAGGCCACGCTCCGCAACCGAC
>JBEKLS010000012.1:0-48212 GCA_050010075.1 Binatus sp. (SeqCode)
TCGATCGACAGATTGTACAGCGCGGGAATCAGCTTGCGATGACTCAGGTCGCCGGCGCCGCCGAAAATCACGATGATGCATGGATCGTAATGCGGGCGTTCCTTGACCGGGTGAAGGTGATTGAAATCAACGGTCCGGTTGGCAGTGACGGCCATGGTAGAGCTTTAATCCTTTATTCTTTGACGACGCCGTGGCCGCCGAACTCGTCGCGCAGGGCAGCGAGCAGTTTCTCGCCGAAGGTCCCGTCGCCCTTGTCGGCGCGTGAGCGAAAGCGCGTGAACAGCGCCATCGTGATCACCGGCATCGAGATGTTTTTGTCGATTGCGTCCTGCACCGCCCAGCGACCCTCGCCCGAATCCTCGACGTAGCCACGGATTTGCTTTAGGCCCGGATCCTTTTCGAGCGCGTTGGCCGTGAGCTCGAGCAGCCATGAGCGCACGACGCTGCCCTGTCGCCACAGGTTCGCGATTTTCGGCAGGTCGAGCTTGTACTCCGACTTGTGCATCGCCTCGAACCCTTCCGCGTACGCCTGCATCAGGCCGTACTCGATCCCGTTGTGGACCATTTTCACGTAATGGCCCGCGCCGTGGCCGCCGACATGGTCGTAGCCGTTGGCGGGGGCGAGCGTTTTGAAGATTTCCTCGTAGCGCCGGAAAATTTCCACTTCGCCGCCGACCATCAGGCAGTAGCCGAGCTTGAGTCCCCAGATGCCGCCGCTGGTGCCGACATCGAGCAGATGCACTTTCTTCGCTGCGAGCAGGGCGGCGCGATGGATATCGTCGTGAAAGTTGGTGTTGCCGCCGTCGATTATCGTGTCGTCAGCCTCCAGCAGTTCCGCCAGTTGGTTAACCGTGCTCCCGGTCGGCTCGCCCGCCGGCACCATCACCCATACGCCACGCGGCGGGGCAAGCCTGGCGACCAGGTCCTCGAGCGAGGTGACGCCGTCGGCGCCGAAGGTCGAGACTTCCTTGCGTTTCGCATCGTCGAGGTCGAAGGCGACGACGTGATGGTTGTCGCGGCGCAGCCGTTCGACCATGTTCATGCCCATTTTGCCGAGACCGACGAATCCGATGTCCATCAACCGTGTTTCCTTTGCGCGGACGACGAGGCTGTCCGGATTAGGGTTCCGGCGCTCCGCCTAAGGGTATTAGAACGTGCGGGCTGTTCAAAGACCGCGCTGGAAGCACGCGGCTAGTGGGATTTTATGTCGTCTTCGAGCATCAGATCGCGCAAGTCCTGGCGCTGGAATATCGCCGCGACCGAGCGCGTCAGTGCGACCGACAGCACCTGCCCCGGCTCGTCATAGATGCCCGCTTCGTCCTCGGAGCCCAGACCGAACGACCCCACCGGCGGGTCGTAGTAAGTATCGTTGGTGGTGCCCGTCCAGAACGGGACGCTGAACGGCGGCTTGTAGATTGCAATCTCGAGCGCGAAGTCCGCTGCATTACGCCAGACGGGACCGTACTGGCTGTTGGCGCCGCGACTCTTCCTTACCCAGCACTGCTTGATCTTGCTCTCGAGCACATACTCGGTCGTGTTCTTCACGCCCGGCTTGTAGGTGACATCGGGGGACGACGACGCGTTCAGGCCGGCCTCATCGGCGGAGCGTCCGATCGCCGCTTGCAGAATCGGGCCGAGCGGCGCGCTGTACAGCCGCTCGGTCACGTTGCCGGATTCACCAACGATGACGCCGACTGCGGGACTGCCGTTCAGCGGCGCCGCGTCTCCCGCCGTACTGCGCGCGTCGGCCGTCATCAGGATCAGGATGGTCTTGCGGGGATAACTGTTCTGGTATCCCTTCACCTGGTACGGGTAGTACTCGAGGGTCTGGGTCGAGGTGGTAGCAGGTGCGTACTCGCCGCCGCCGGTCGTCGCACACCCGGAAAGCGTCGCTGCGAGACTGGTGACGAGGAGCGCGAGGCGGATGGTCTGCAGGCTCCTCACGTCAAGGCTCGCCTCTATCGTTGCGCCGCCTGCGTCCGCTCGCGGAAGAGAAACAGCGTGCCGCCCACCTCGAGCCGATCGCCGCTTTTGAGCGCATAGCGGCCCGCCACCGGCTGTCGATTCACGAAAATCTGTCCGCCGGTCGGGCTGATGATAAAATTCTTGCCTTCGCGCCGGATGATCGCATGGCTGCCCAGCACCGACTGATCGCCGAACAGTCCGATGTCGCTTTCCTCGGCGCGCCCGATAATCGTCACGCCCTTCAGCAGCGGATACTCGCGGCCCTCGCGCGCGTTGCGGCTCTGGCTGCGCACGACCATCAGCCAACCGCGCTTGAGTAGCTCGCCGACGAGGCCGATGAAGAATCCAATCAGCGCGCCAAGGATAACAATCGCGATCGCGCGGCCGAACGCCTGCGGAAAAGTCGTGGTGAGGCTCTGGTAGAAGAAGCCGCCGAGCGCGCCGCCCAGCACGCCGCCGATTGCGCCGTTGCGCCGCCGCGCGGCCGATCCCGACGCGGATCCGACGCCGAGTCCGACTGCGATTCCGAGCACGCTCCATCCGAGGATGCGCCCGTTGAGGCCGCCGAGCACGTCGAACGCGAGTTCGCCGACGATCAACCCCAAGGCGCCACCCAGCGCCCCGATAACTCCGCCGACGACGAATCTTCGCGCCGCCTGGCGTACCTGTCCGACGCTGAGCGTTTCGATCGATGCGAGAAAGGCGCTAATCAGCGCGCCGATCAGCGCACCGAACAGGACGTCGCGGCCATAGACCCAGCGGATGCCGAGAATTGGCTCCGAGAGCCCCCATGCAGCGAAGCCGCCAAGTGCGCCGGCGGCCGCATAGAAGAGAAGCTTTTCGCGGGAAACGTTACTCGCCATGACGAACCCACAGCATTACGCGTGCAGGACTAAGGTTCAAGCGCAAATCTCGAAGGTGAGGTTTCAAGAAACCTCGATCCTGATCCTAACCTCTCCTTGTCCGAGGAGAGGTGGCGTAAGCCGCTTGAAAAGCGGTGTCGCCGGGAGAGGTGCAAGGCCCGACAACGCATCAACGCCGACTCGTCTAACCGCCACGCAAGACACTGAGGCCGCCGCGAGGCAGCAGCACGACTTTCTGATTCGGTGCAAAAGAAAAATGCGCCGGGTGCGAAGGCAAACGCTGCACCTCTCCCGGCGCCACCTGCGGTCGGCGCCGACCTCCCCTCGGACAAGGGGAGGTTAGGAGCGGGATGAGCTGCGGCGCGGGTTTCACGTTCCTTCAAGTTCCTTCTCATCGGGCAGCACGAGCGGCAATCCGCAGGTGCCGCATTGGCTGGAGAAGGGTCCCCACGGCGCGTGGACGAAGTAAGCCTCGCCGCATCGCGGGCACTTGAGGGCATACAGTCCGAAAATGTTGATCGCGCTCAGGAACAGCGCCACACCTGTGCCCGAGAGGGTCCATTGGATGATCGTGCGGACGATATCGCTGTAGCCGATGAAGTATGCGATCGTCGCACCCGCTGCCAATCCGGCGAACAACGCGCTGGCGTAATAGAACTGGCGTTGCGTGCGCGCCATGCCGTCCAGCACCGCGCGATCCTCGTCGGTAAGAATCGGCGATCGCGGCTGCGGAATTCCCGCTTCGTCTAACAGATCCAATTACTCAGGTACCCTGCAAACGATAGCGCTAATTTTCTGAATACTGGGTGCAGGGGTCACCCCTGCTAGTTCGCCTGGGTGTTCCAGGTGCCGCGCTCGCCCGATGGCGTCGATTCGAAGGTGCCGCTTATCTGATCGTTGTCGCGCTGGCCCTCGAAGTAGTACGTCTCGGTGCCGTATGGCACCTGGAACTGCAGATGGTTGCCGCGTACGAACCCTTCGATCGGCGTCATCCCGAAGCCCGACTGATGGATCACCAGTTCGCCGTGCAGGAAGCCGTTGGGCTGCGGACGCAGCCGGAGCTCCATCTCGGGATTGCCCCCGCTGCGCAGACCGCTGATAGTGCCGGTCGCGACCGTCGGCCCGAGCATCGAGGTGCCGTAGCTGCTGCCGGCAGTCGTGCTGCCGATCGCACTACCGCCGCCCGGGTAGGTCGCGTACGGTGAGCCGCCGGCGTCGGCGACGACGTCGAATTTCTTCGCGCCGAAATATTGGCCGTTCAAATAAAAGTTGACCGTGTAGGTTCCCGGCAGGAACGCGCCGCCGCGCGAGTTGCCGACCCGTCCGCTGAAGGTCACCGTCCGCATGCTGGGCGACACCGGCTGAAAATCGTTGACGCTGCCGAGCGTGCGCCCGTCGGGCCCGATATACGCCGCATCAACCCGGTACTGATTCGCTTCGAGCTTGTACAGCCGGTTGTCGAAGCTGACCTGCCAGCCGACGAACAGCACCTTCGCCACGTCGAAGGAGTCGGTCGCACCCGAGAGCGCGGTACCGGTCTTGGTAGTGTTGAGGAAGCTGATGCCGCGCAGCTGCAGCGGCTTGGCGCGGCGCTCGTCGATCATCGCAAGCTTGCGCGCTTCTTCGTCGCGCTTGCGTTGCTCTTCCTTGGCCTCCGCCGCAGCCGACGCCTCGGACGCCGCCGCCGCGTTCTTCGCGCTCACGTCCTGGTTAACCAGGAAGCCTTCCTGCGCGAGCATCTTGTCGTCCGAGTAGAGCGCTATTTTGTAAGTGCCGGGTGGCTTGTCGGTCATCGTCGGCATCAGCACGACGCCGTTGAAATCGGCGGTCTTCTGCGCGGGTCCGACGTAAGCGTTGGTGTCGCTCGACGCTATCTGAAGTCCGTTTGGATCGTAAAAGCGCGCCTCGATTTTTTCATCGCGGCCTTCCAGCCCAGCGAGCAGGTTCTTGAAGCTCGCGGTCCACTTCAGGTAGCGCGCGTTGGTCAGGTCGGTGTCCTTGAATTGCGATTGCGGCGGCGCCAGCGCGGTGCCCTCGCGGGTCGAGAGCGCCAGCGTCACATCGGAAAATTCGAGCGGATTTTCGCGCGCCTTGGCCAGCAATTCCTCATGCTTCCACGGCAGCCCGTCGAACAGCGGCTTGAGCCCGAGCTGCTGCTGAAGTTCCGCGTTCGAGTAAAGGTAGGTTCCACCGAACGCGGCTCCCGCCAGCACCATCAGGAAGATCACGAGACCGATCGATCGGCTGAGCCGGCTGCGCGGCTTGCGATATGCGACCGGCTCGTCCTGAAATTCGAGCGGTTCCTGGAATTGCGCCAGCCCGCCGGTGCCGCTGGTCGCGCTCACGCTCGGGCTATCCATCGAAAGTCCGCGCCCGTACAGCATCATGTCGCGGAAGTCCTGCACGCGCCCCGGCCGCCCGTCCATCTCGTAGGCGAGCGCCGCGTCGATAGCACCGGCCAGGTTGCTCGACACGCCCGGGCGCAGCTCGCGCACCGGTGGAAAACTGAACGGCGGAAATTTTTCAGGATCGCGTCCGGTGAGCACGTAATGCAGCGTCGCGCCGAGCGAGTATATGTCGCTGCGCGGATCGACGAGGCCCTGATACTGCTCCGGCGGCGCAAAGCCGAGCGTGCCGATCATCGTGCCCTTGCGCGCCGCCTTGAACAGCCGCGCGATGCCGAAGTCCACCAGAACCACCCGCCCGTTCGGATTGAGCATCACGTTGGACGGCTTCATGTCGCGGTAGATTATCGGCGGCACCAGCCCGTGCAGGTACGCGAGCACGTCGCACAACTGGCGCGCGATATCGATCACCAGGCCCTCGGGCAGCGGCTCGCCACGCGCCGCGAGTTCCTCTTCGAGGTTGCGCCCCTCGACGTACTCCATCACCAGGTAGTGGCGATTGGCGAGCTCGAAGCGGTCGGTGATCGCGGGGATCGCCTGATGCTTCAGTTGCGCGAGGGTGTCGGCTTCGCGCGCGAAATATTCGTTGGCCTCGATTCGCTGCGCCTGGTCGATAAAATGATCGACCATCTCCTTGATCGCGCACGGCCGATTCGCCAGCCGCTGATCGTGCGCGAGATAAACCATCCCCATCCCGCCGCCGCCGAGCAGCCGCTCGATCTGGTAGCGGCTCTGCAGAACAGTGCCCGCTTCGAGCGGTCCCGTCTGCGGTCCCGGCGTATCTTTGGGCGAGGTGGCCATCGTTTAATCGCTCGCGCTGCGTTCCCGCCTAGCTTGCATAGACTACGATCACGGAAATGTTGTCGGTACCGCCGCCGGCGTTGGCCGCGACGATCAATTCACGCGCCGCGTCGAACGGATCCGCGTTGCGTCCCAGGATGTCGCGAATCTGATTGTCCATCACGTGCGCGGTCAGACCGTCGCTGCATAGCATCAGCTTGTCGCCGCGCTTGAGCTTCAGCGCGAGCGCCTCGGCGCCTGCGGGTCCGCTCTGGCGCGCGCCGAGCGACCGCGTAATCACGTTCTTGTGCTCATGCGTATGCGCTTCCTCGGCGGTAATCTGCCCGATTTCAATCAACCGCTGCACCAGTGAATGATCCTTGGTGACCTGGCGAAGCGCCGCACCTTCCATCAGGTAGCCGCGGCTGTCTCCAACCCAGCCGACGGCCGCACCCGACGGCGTGACCAACGCGCAGACGCCGGTCGAACCCATTCCGCGCGACTCCGGATGGCTCGCGACGTACTCGATAATCCTGGAATTCGCTTCCTCGAGCGCGGTTGCCAGCAGCTCCGCGCCGGTCCCCACATCCCCACGTGCGCCATCGAGCCGCGTCTCAATGTAACTCCGGATCGTGTCGACGGCAATTGCAGAAGCGACTTCGCCCGCCTCCGCACCGCCCATCCCGTCCGCGACGACGTAGAGATGGCTCTGCGCCGGCTCGAGCAGCGACTCGCGCACGTACTCGACCGCCAGCACCGAGTCTTCATTATGCTCGCGCACGCGGCCCACGTCGGTCATCGCGGCCGCGCGCAGCCGGATAGCGCTGCCGAGCGCAATCAACTCGGCCTTGAACTCGTCGATAGTCGGCCAGCGTTCGGCGGGACTGAAAGCAATCGCGCGCCGAACCGCATTCTCGAGCCGCGGCGTCACGACATGCGGCGGATAAAACTGCACCGGGCCAGCCTCTTCGCGCCAGCTCTCGCTCGGAATCCGCGCGCCGGTGAGCCACGTGTATAGAAGAGCGCCGGCGGAAAAAATATCCGCGCGCTTGTCGACTTTTTTACCGCGATAAATCTCGGGCGCGGTGTAACCGTCGTTGAAAATCGGTTCGCTCTGCAGTTCGTTGTCGTTGCTGACGTAGTCGAGCCCGGTCAGCTTCAGCCGCCCGCCACGCGCCACTGCAACCGACTCGGGACAGATGTCGTTCAGGCGCAGCGCCCGGCGATGCACAAACGCAATTGCCTGGCAGATCTGCACGGCGGCTGCGATCGCATCCGCCTCGGTCATCTTCTGCCCACCGCGCCGCAGCGGTTTCAAATCCTCGTCGGCATAAACCAGGTACACGCGCCCGTTCTCGGCAAATCCTTCGGTCGCGCGTTGAAATGCGGGATGACTGATCGTCTGCGACAGCGCGAGCACCCGCCCAAACACTTCGCCGAGATCTTCGCCGCCCGGCGCAAAGTCTTCATCGTCATGCGCCGCGGCGGCGGACTCTGGAGTTTGCTGCGTCTCGGCTACGACCGCCGCTTCCGCGGCCTCGCTCGCTTCATCGGGCGACGCATTCTCCGCCGCATCGGCCAGCAACTCAGCCTCACCCTCGACGGATGACTGCGCGCCTTCCCCCGACGCGTCGGCGCCGGCCGATTCAGCCGCGTGCACACTCGCGAGCGGTGATGGCGGCGCGGGCGACGCCGTCCCGTTCGATTGAGCCGACGGTGGTTTCAGCTCGGCCGTCTTGGCGCTGGGCCCATTGGGATCCTCGACCCGCGCGGGCTCCGCTTTCGGAGTCTCGACTGCCGGCGCCTCTTCGACTTCCTCAGACGGCTCGGGGCCGAGGCGCTCGCGCAACGCGATCGATTCGGTCTTGCCGTCGCGCACGCGCTTGGCGCGATAGCGATTTTCAATCGAGGTCTGGCCCGCCAGCGCGATAATCTCGATTCCACCCTTCAACGACGCGCCCGCCGTCAGCGGCGTCGGCCGCGTCGGCGAAGACTGTGCTGCCGATGAAGCCGCCTTGGACAGCCCCTGGCCGCATCGGTCGCAAAACCTGGCGTCGTCTGGCGCCTCTTGGCCGCATTCGGGACAGGTGATCATGCGCCGCTAGCCTCTCCGAAACTGCAATATAGCACCACCGAGTACCACCTGGTCGCGATCCTTCAATTTGTAGAGTTGGTCGCGCCCGAGCTTCCCGCGCCCGGCGACGTAGGTGCCGTTAAGGCTGCCGAGGTCGCGAATAAAATAGTCGCTCCCGCGCAGCACGATCTCAGCATGACGCCGCGACACGCGATCGCCGCCGTGCACGAGTTTGCGCAAATCGATATCGAGCTTGTCAGTCGCGTCCTGCGATCGGCCGATCAACGTCCGCATGCCGAAGATGCCGAACTCGATTTCATCGCCGCGCGAAACAAGCCGCGCCGGTGCTGTAGATACGTCGGGCGCGTGATTGTTGTTACCGAACAGGCTTGCAGAACCCGGGCCGGTCGAAATCGGCGGCGAATAACTGCGCGACCCCGCCCGCGATTTCGTGTCGGCCTGCGCCGAGTCTCCCGTCGAGGCAAGTCGCGAGCCGTAGGCCGACGCGGGCGCGGCCGCCTTCAGCTCGCGGGTCTTGGCCGTGGACGACGCGCTCGGCGCCGATGAGGCCATGCGCGATCTGATGCCACGTTCGATCAAGCTGCGAGCCCTGCCAGTCAGCTCGATCGCTTTTTTGATTTGCGGTGCGACGATTTTCGCCGCCGTGCTCCCGGCGCTGGCACCGCCGCTCTTGATTCTTTCGACCACCGGCTCGTTCAGCACGATCGTCGGCATCGAGGATGCGGTCGGAGTCGGCGATGACACCGGCGCCGGCGGCGTCCACGGCGACATCGAACGCAAGGGCGGAGGCGGGGGCTGCGGTGGTGTGCTGCTCAGCACCACCGTCGATTGCGTGGACATCGGGTTTGACGTGCTCGCCAGTCCCGCGCTGCCACCGAGCTGTCCCGAGCGATTCTCGGGCGGCGGCTCGGGCAGCGCGCGTTTCATCTCTTTGGCCGAGGCCGGCCGCCTGTTCACGTCCTGCTCGAGCGCCCGCATTACCGCGTCGGCGGTCTTAGTCGAAACTTCGGACGCGAGCGCGCGCAGCGGCGGAAAGCTGAACGGCGGCTCGAGCTGCGGATCGCGCCCGGTAAGCAGATGATGCATCGTGGCGGCGAGCGAGTAGAGATCGGATCGCGGCTCGACCTTGCCCATGTACTGCTCGGGTGGCGCGTAGCCGACCGAACCGATTTGGGTGCCGCGCCCGCCGGGCGGCAGGAAGCGCGCGATGCCGAAATCGATCAGCATCGCGCGGCCGTCCTTGTCGATCATGATGTTGCCGGGCTTGAGGTCGCGATAAATTATCGGCGGCTTCTGCGCGTGGAGAAAATCGAGCACGTCGAGCATCTGCCGCGCCCAACGCAGGACCTTGTCCTCGGCGAGTTTGCCCTTGGGGCCGAGCTTGTCGAGCACGGCCTGCAAATCGCCGCCCGCGACAAATTCCATCACGAGGTATTGCCGCGAGTTCTCGGCGAAGTGATCTATAAGGGTCGGAATCCCCGGATGCGACAGGCGCGCGAGCACGTTGGCCTCGCGCGTGAAATCCTCGATCGCCTTTTTCTCCTGGATTCCGTCGCCGACGATCATCTCCTTGACCGCGACCGGCCGGTTCGCCAGGCGCGTGTCGTTGGACAGGTAGACGCGGCCCATTCCGCCGACGCCGAGCACCTTCTTGACCCGGTATCGACCGTCGAGCAGATGGCCCTCGGTGAGCTCGTCACCCGCATTCATCGCGATTGTCTACGACCCTCCTCAACTTCGCGCGCACGCGCGTACTTCCCGGCGCGCCTGGAGGGAACAGCGGTCAAGAGATCGGTTCTACCACCAGCTTGAGGAACGTTTTTCCGATGATCACCTCGTCGCCCGACTTGATCTCGGCGGGACTGCCCGGCGAGAGCCGCGGCTGACGATTCACGTAAGTACCGTTGAGGCTGCCGATGTCCTCGATCGTAATCTTGCCGCCGTCGATTCGAATCAGCGCATGCTTGCGCGAGATCTTCGCTTCGGGATCGTCGGCGTCGAGATCAACTTCCGGAAACGATCCGGTTTCGGGATCCCAGCGGCCCACCAGGTTGTTGCCGTCTTCGAGCGGAAATTCCTGGCCCTTGCGGCCGCCGCGAACGACCGACAGCTTCGCCTTGAACGGCGCGCCGGCGGCGGCAGCAGTGGCGGGCGCAGCCTCGGGAGCGGCTTCGGGCTTGATCTCACCAGTGGGCGCTTCCGACTTCGGCACTTCGGAGGTCGGCGTTTCGCCGTCAGGCTTCGCATCAGCGGCGAGCGCCGGAGTCGCGATAGCATCGATGCTTTCGGCGGTGGGCGCCGGCGGCGTTTCGGTTTTGATCTCCGCGGCGGGCGCTGCTTCAGGAGCCGCCGTGGAACTGCCGGCGCCAGCGGCGAGCTTTGCGCCGCATCCGTCGCAGTAATCAAGTCCGTCCATATTTTCGTAGCCGCATTCGCCGCATTTGATCATGGTCTAAGCCCTCGCAGGTGAGTTCGAAGTATCGGTCCTCTGCCGTTCAGCAAATTCAATTTTTCTTCACGCGATACACTAGTCGTTCTTCTGGAAATCCTTCAACGCTTCGGGGTCGAGCATCTGGGTCTTGCGCACCACGGCCTGCGCCTGCAGCAACGTGGTCTTGGCCGCCTTGGTCTGCAGCGTCTGCGTCTTCTTGATCTGATCCATCAGACCCGCGAGCGCCTGCGTCGCCTTGACGTTGCCCATCCGCTGCGTGCCCTGCAGCGCGTTGCCTAGCAGGCGAGTCGCGCGATCGACGTTACCCGCCTTGAGCTCCTCTTCCGCCTTCGATTGCAGCTTGGCGATCGAGACCTGGTCGACCAGGTTCATGACGCGCCCGTTGCGCTTGCTGGTGAGCGTGCGGTCGAGCGTGTAGTCGACGGTCAGATCGCATGCGACGGTAGACTCGGCGCCGCCCGGCACTTCGTAATGAAAATTGCTTTGCAGAATTCTGACCTGTCCCGGCTTGCGCGGCGGCAGTACCAGCGTCAGCAGCACGGAGCCGGGCACGCCGGCCTGCAGGTCGCCGATCTCGTAGCCGATCTTGCGATCCTCGCCGACCAGCGGCGTGCCGAGCACGTAAATTTCCGGCGACGCGCGAAACGCCTCGCGCACCTGCACGCCCTGCGACAGCGTCACCTCGATACGGCCGTTGCGCAGGCTGACGGAGCGTAGTCCTTCGAGTTCGTCTTCGAAGATGCCGGGAATCTCGGCCGGGTCGCCGATGAAATGATATTTGCCGTTGGAGTCCTGCGCGATGCGCTGCAGGAGTTTCTCGTTGAACTCGACGCCGACGCCCATGGTCGAGAAGGAAATCTGGTCGCGGTTCTTCTCGACCAGCTCGAGGCATGCGGTCTCTTCGTAGGTCTGACCGTCGGTGAGCACCAGCACGCGGTTGAGACGATCGGAGCTGAGATTTTTCTTGACCTCGTCGATCGCAGCGCGCATTCCGAGCGCCATCTGCGTGCCGCCGCCAATTTCGAGCAGGTCGATATCGTCGATCGCGCGCTTGATAGCGCTCTTGTCGCGCGCCTCCTCGGGCGTGATCAGCACCTTCGCCTTGTCGGCGAACGCGACTATCGTAACTTTATCCTGGTCGCTCAGATTGTCGGCCAGGAACTTGACGGCTTCAGTGACGAACTCGAGCCGCCGCTCGTCGTACATCGAGCCCGATCGATCGATCACCACGCCGACGTTGAGCGGCAACCGGCTGCCGCCGCCGGCCCCACCACCGCCCCGGGCGACAGCCTCCAGCAGGACGTAGAGGACGAAGTTCTCCGCGCTGGACAGCACATGATCGCTGCTCGCCAGCGCCTGGAAGCTAAGCGGATCGGCCATTCGTTAATCTCCCGAGACTAATTGTAGATTCAAGCTAAGAGCCTTGGCAACCGACCAATTAGAATACGAAGCGCACGCAGGTAAACCAAGCCCCGCGGTAGCGATACCGTAACATTCAGGACGTAGCCGAGTTAATAAAGATACAGCCCTCGACGCAAGGAGCAGTTGCGTATGAGCAACAATCGTCACATCCGCCACGGCGCCGGCAGCGTCCGCCCCTACCTTTACGGCGGCCTCGATATGCTGGAGCTCGTGAAGCGGGCCTTCGGCGCGGTGGAATTGGAGCGCCTCGAGACCCGCAACAATGGCTTTCACGTCGAGGCGCAAATCGGCGATTCGATAATCGTGATGGAAGCATGCGACCCGCCGCATCCCAGCGGCAAGCCTGCCTCAATCTACGTGTACGTCGAAGACGTGGACGCGGCCTACCAGCGCGCGCTTGAGGCGGGCGCAACCTCGATAGCAGCACCCGAAAACAAGCCCTACCAGGAGCGCGCCGCCGGAGTCATGGATTCATTCGGCAATACGTGGTGGATAGCGACGTATACCGGCTGAAGAGTCTAGTAGGCCGGCATTTGCGATCTGGCCGCAGAACCCTCACCTGCCGGCCGCGATGCGTCCGGCTGCCTCTCCCGTAAAAAGAACGGGCGAGGTAAGAGTTGGACCGCTCCGCCACCCCCAAGCAGTTCGAACAGGGACGAAGTCCCGCATCTTTCTTTTCTGAATACTGGGTGCAGGGGTCACCCCTGCCCAAGGAGGTGCGGAACCCACGGTGGGTTCCGCGTTTAATCAAGTGATTTACTGGTCCCCGGCGGCGCTGGATGCCTTCAGCAAAAGAGCGTAAGAAAGGAAGCGCTATGTCTTTAAGAGCTAGATGCGCTATCGCCGGGCTCGGCCAGACCCGGATGGGTAAAAACTTCGATCATACCGGACCGATGGGCTTCGCGGCCGAGGCCGTCAATCTTGCCCTCGAGGACGCCGGCCTGCAGCGCTCCGATCTCGACGGCCTGCTCGTCAATCCGGGGATCACCTGGTTCAACAATCCGATGGCGTCGCACTCGCTCCAGAATGCGATGGGCATCCGCGACCTGCGCCTGACTGCCACGATGAACCTCGGCGGCGCGACGGCGGCTGCGATGGTCATGCATGCCGCGCAGTCCATCGACGCGGGCATGGCCGAGGTCGTCGCGTGTGTGTTCGCCGACGCCCCACTGCGTCCGCCTTCGCCCAACAAGCGCGATGGGGGAGGCTCGGCCGCCTCTTACGGCTTTGCGCAGGGCGTGAACGCCCACTACGGCCTGTTCGGCGTGAATGCTCAGTATGCGTTCGTCGCGCAGCGCCACATGTACAAATACGGCACCACCCAGGACCAGCTCGGCGCTGTCGCCGTCTCGGAGCGCGACTGGGCCAACCTAAATCCCGCGGCCCAGTTCCACGGCGCGCCGATGACGCTGGCCGACTACCACGCCTCGCGATGGGTAGTTGAGCCGTTCCATCTTTACGACTGCTGCCTCGTTTCGAACGGCGGTCTGGCGGTTATCGTGACGTCAGCCGAGCGCGCGAAGTCCCTGAAGCGCCCGCCCGTCTATATTTTAGGGATGGGGCAGGGGCACCCGGGAGGCGACCCGCTCGATACGCTGGTCTCCGGCGCGCCGATCGCGAAGAAAACTGCGTTCAAAATGGCCGGAATTGACCTAGTCGACATTAACTTCTGCGAGCTCTACGACTGCTATACTTTTACCGTGTTGGTGACGCTCGAGGACTACGGGTTCTGCAAAAAAGGCGAGGGCGGCCCGTTCGTTGCCAGCGGCGCAATCGGCCCGGGCGGCGCGCTCCCGGTCAATACCGGCGGCGGCCAGCTGAGTTCGTTCTATATGTGGGGGATGACCCCGGTGGCGGAGGCGGTGGTGCAGATGCGGGGCGACGGGGGAGGCCGTCAGGTGCCAAAACACGACGTTGGACTCGTTTCCGGCAATGGCGGTATCTTGGCCACTCATTCGACCCTCGTGCTGGGTTCACAGCCTTAAACATTAGCTGGATGTCGCGCTGTCATTGCCTTTGGCATCACACGGTGTGCTTAAATCATTTGAGTCGCCAGTTCGTCTAAACTGTACATAAGCAGAACTTCGATGCCTGAAATCAGCAAACCCATCCCGGCAATCACCCCCGACATGCGGGAGTTCTTCGACGGCGCGCGCGCCGGCCGCCTGATGGTCCAGAAGTGCGACAGCTGCGGAACTCTGCGCTTCCCCGCGCACGAACTCTGCGCGAAGTGTAACTCGGAGACCTCCCAATGGGTTCCGGTGAGCGGACGCGGCGAGGTCTTCAGCTACAATATAATGCATCAGCTGTATCATCCCGGCTTCGCCAGCGAGGTGCCCTATGCGGTGGTGATGGTCGAGCTCGAGGAGGGATGCAAGTTTGTGTCGAATCTGCTCGGGATCAAACCGCACGACATTCGATGCGGGATGCCGGTAGAGGTGGCGTTTGAAAAGCTCAGCGACGACGTTTCGATACCCAAGTTCCGGCCTCGCGGCGCGAAATAATCAGGCTCGAATGAACAATCAGGATCAATAATCAAAAATGTCCTCGCTTGATAAAAAATATTTCCAGCGTCTCATCGAGAGCTCGCCGGATATCATAATTGCGGTCGATAAAAGCGGCACCGTGAACTATTACAACGACGGCGCCCGCACCAGCCTCGGTTACAGCCCCGACGAAATGATCGGGCAGAATGTCACGGGCGTCTATCCGTCGCTCGACGAGGCTCGGAGCGTGATGCGCGCGATGCGCGACTCGGCCGACAAGGGCCGTATCGCCGGCTTCGAGACCAAGTTCCGCAACAAGGACGGCGAAATCATCCCGGTGATGATCACCGGCGCGCTAATCCATGACGACGACGGCAGCGAGATCGGTTCGATCGGCTTCGCCCGCGACATCCGGCGCATGCGCCATGCACAGCAGCTTGCGACCGCCGGCGAAATCGCGGTCAGCCTCGCGCATGAAATCAACAACCCGCTCGAATCGATCACCAACAATGTCGAGTTGCTCTCGCAATGCCTCGAGTCGCGGCTCTCGGAGTCCGAAAAAGTCGTCGAGAACGAGCGCCTCGACTCGATTCGAAATTCGATCGAGCGCGTGCAGGCGATCGTCCGCCGCCTCGACGAGATGACGCGCAAGGGCGAGTACGAAACCCGCGACTACCTCGCCGGCAAGCGGATGGCCGATCTGGCGCCGCGCGAGGACACCAAGGTGCACACGCGCCCGCATGACGCGCCCCACACCGACGCATCGCCGCTCGAGGGAATGGCGGTGCTGGTGCTCGACGACGATACTGCCGTCGTCAATTCGATGGCCGACCTGCTGCGGGCCGAGCGATGCGTCGTGCACTGCGCCACCCGGCCGTCGGCCGCATTCGGAATTCTGCGCAACGTCAAGCTCGACGCGGTAATCTCGGACGTCGTGATGCCCGAGATGGACGGCTACGACTTCTACCTCAAGGTCAAGGAAGATATGCCGAAGCTGCCGGTGATCCTCATGACCGCCTACTATTACGACAAGGATCACATCCTGAAGCGATCGCGCCTGCGCGGCCTCGAAGGCGCGCTGTTCAAGAAGCCGGTAAATCCGGGCAAGCTGCGTGCGATGCTCCTACAGCTAAGGCAAAAGGCCGCCCAGGAAAAAGCCGAAGCACGCGCCGCCGCGATAGCCGCAAAGTCCGCCGCCGTAGCCGAAGCCGCCGCAAAGCTGATCCCCCAATCCTGAGCCTGATCGCCTCTGCTTCCGAATTCCCTCCTCCCCAATGGGAGGAGGGTTAGGGTGGAGAACCAATGTGCGGCGCGATTGTCTGTTGCGCCGCACATCCGGAATCTCCAGCAGATTTTGTCCCTCACCCGCCACGCGGGGACGCGCGTCGGCCGAGTGTCTGTGACACCTCCCCTCTTGGGGCAAGGCAAAGATAATATCTCCGCATGAAAGCGCGACGCTCAACATCCGCCAGGCGCTTGCCCTCTAGCACATTCCCTATCCTCGAATACGATCCCTCGCCGACCGCCATCATCGAGCCGCGTCGCGTTTACAAAAAGATCGACATCCCGAAGCATTGCGTACTGTGCTTCTTCCAGGACGTGATCGACGACCTCATCCTCAACGGCGGCGCGCGCGAAATCGATCACGCCATCAGCGAAGTCGGCCGCCATCCGGTGTACGAGGTCGAGATTGGCGCCAGGCGGCTCGCAGTAGTGCATCCGCGCACGGGCGCTGCGATGGCCGCCGCGATGCTCGATCGGATGATCGCGCGCGGTGCGCGCAAGTTCATCGCATGCGGCGGCGCGGGCGTGCTCGACTCGAAAATAGCTGTCGGCCATATCGTCGTACCAAGCTCGGCAGTCCGTGACGAAGGCACTTCGTATCATTACATCCCGCCTGCGCGCGAAGTCGCGCCGCATCCGCGCGCCTTGGCGGCGATCGAAAAAACGCTACAGCAAAACGCGGTGGACTATATCGTCGCTAAGACCTGGACGACCGACGGGCTCTTCCGCGAGACGCGCGCCCGGATGCTCGCGCGCAAGCGCGAAGGATGCCTGACGGTCGAGATGGAAGCGGCGGCGTTCTTCGCGGTCGCGCAGTTCCGCCGCGTGCAGTTCGGCCAGATTCTCTACGGCGGCGACGACCTGAGCGCGCGCTGGGACCATCGCAACTGGACGCGCCACCAAATCCGCGAGCGCCTGTTCGCGCTCGCCGCCGAAGCCTGCCTCATTATGTAATGTTCTCGTCCCTCGCCCGTTATTTCACGCGAGTTCCGCATGGGTCTACGACCCACCCGCGCAGGGATGAAATACGAGATGACGGCAAAACTTCCTCTCTTAGTGGGGCGGGCCGCCGTGCCCGCCGCTGACTTTTTGCCGCAAACCGCCATAAAATATTCAGTGGGTCCTCGCGCGGCGGGTGAGGGATTAAAATTGGCGAAGATTCCGGAACTGCGGCGCCTCAGACAAGCGCGCCGCTGACGGTCCTCCACCCTAACCCTCCTCCCACGTTGGAGGAGGGAACCAGAAACGGGCCTCGTCGACGTTTTTCAGAAACTACTGCGCCAGGGTAATTCCGAACGGACCGCTGTTCTTATTCTTTGGGCTTTCGGTCGATACCAGCGGACCGCCGCATAGCTGCTGCCCGCAACTACCGCTGATAGTTGATTGTCCGACGGTGCCGTCTGAATTATCCGCCGTGTAAACGAACAGGCCCTGCGGGTCCACCACCAATCCGGTGGCTCCGTTGTAGCCCGTCACCAAAGTCGGAGGTATGTTCACCGTCGTGCCGCTGGCTGAGAACGACGACACCGAGCTGGTGCCCTGGTTGGCGGTGAACAGGTACTCGATGGCGTTGTTCACCGTGATTCCTACTCCCACCGGCACATTGCTGGTGCTGCTGTTCGCGAACGTGGACACGGGAGTGAGCGCGCCGGTGTCGTCGATCGCAAACGACGAGACCTCGCCGTTGCCCTGATCCGCGATGAACAGCGAGTCGCCGCCGCTGTCGATCGCGATCGCGGCCGGTGTATTCGCGCTCGTGTCCGGACTGTGCTCCGGCGTGAAGTTCTGCGTGAGCGCACCGGTGGTGGTGTTATAGGTCATCGGCCAGACAAGACCGGTGACCGTATCCGACACGTAGAGCACTGCCAGCGACGGATGCAGCGTGATCCCGAACGGAGTATTGAAGCCGCCAATCGTGCCGTTCGCCGTAAGCTGCCCTGGGTTGGTCGTGGTGTTAATCTGGTAGATAGACACCTGGCCGCTGTGCGCGTCGGTCACCCACAGCAATGTTCCGCTGGAGTTGATCGCCATTTCGTCCGGCCCCGTTCCGCTGCCGTTGCTCACCGAGGCCGGTGACAACGGCGTCAGCGTGCCGTTGGTCGAATCGATCGAGTACTCGTAGATGTTGTTGTCGCTGATATTCGCAACATAGAGAAAGGCGCCGGCGGGCGTGGCGACCACCCCGCGCGGCCCGCTTTTTGCCCCGGCGCTGAACTGCCCCGTAAGCTTGAGCGCACCGGTGGTTGTATTACGCGTGAACGACGACACCTTGCCGTCATTGAAGTTGGTCACGAATCCGAGAGTTCCGGTGCCGGACGTGGGAGTGGCAGTCGGCGATCCGTTATTGTTGCTATGCTGCAGCAATCCGTTGTTGCTGCAGGACTGCGTATTCAACACCGCCGCCATGATCATGAACGCGGGAACCAGGAGAACGAGCTTCCTGACCGAGGCTCTGCTGGACAATCGGATCCGTTCTGTCGCCATTCGAGCCCCTTCCCGGCCAGTCCGGTGAGAAAAACACAACCAGTGTTCTGATTATCATAATTAGACGACGCGGGCATCCAATGGTTTCACGGAAAATAGGCCCAACCCGCTTTAGGCTCCTGCGTTGCATGCACCCTCAGCGCCCTTAAGGGAATTGAAGCGAACCGAGCAGAGGCAGAATCTTGAATCGCGCGCGAAGAATGCGCGCTGGACAAGGACCCTCACCTTCATCCTCTCCGTCGCAGGGAGAGGAGACAGAAACCGAACGATACAGACTAACTTCTAACAGGGACGAAGTCCCGCATCTTTCCTTACTCTTGATACTAAGGTGCAGGGGTTACCCCTGCCCAAGGAAGCGTGAAACCCACGGAGGGTTTCACATTAAATTACGTTCCGTCTGCGCCGCCGGCTTGACAGCGCCCTGTCTTCCGACGGAAACCCACATTCATGGCTATCAGCTTCCGACGCGCGAGTGCCGCCGATGCGCCCGAAGTCGCGACCGTTTATATCGCGTCGCGGCGCGGTGCGGCTGCATACTTGCCGACTGTTGGCACTGACGCGGAGATTCGCGCATTCGTCGTCGACCAGATGGTGCCGGAGCGCGAGACGTGGGTAGCCGAGGACGGCGCTAGAATTGTCGCGGTGCTGGTGCTCCACGGCGACGAGGTCGATCAATTTTACGTTGCGCCTAGGGAGCAGCGCCGCGGCGTTGGCGACGCGATGCTAGCGCATGCCAAGCGGCTGCGCCCGACCGGTCTTCGCCTGTGGGCATTCCAGCGCAACGCTCCCGCGCGCAGCTTTTACGAGGCGCGCGGTTTTATCGCAATAAAATTTACCGACGGCGCCACTAACATGGAGCGTGAAGCTGACGTGCAATACGAATGGACGCCGCGAACGACGTAGTGAAATTTTCGCCAAGGAGCTGATGCGATGGCCAAAGTCGATCTCGACAAAGTTCCCCGCTTCTCCGACCTGCCGATCTCGCCCGACAAACCCAAGGAGTCGTCATGGGGCGTGTTTGGCGATGACGACGAACTCGGATGCCTGAATTTTCTGACGCCCGCAGGCGTGATCGACGCGGCGCGCCTGGTGCGCAAGGGCTCGGTCTTCCGGCTCGACACGAAAGTGAATTACGCCAACCCGCCGCTGTTCGCGCGCAGCCCCGCCAAGCATAACATCATGAGCTTCGAGAGCTTTGGCCTGCTCGGCTTCGACGATTCGCTCGACAGCTACAACACGCAGGAGGGCAGCCAATGGGACGGGCTCGCGCACGTCGGCAGCCCACGCTACAAGGCGTTCTACAACGGCGTGAAGTCGAGCGAAATCAAGGACGGACCGACGGGCCGCCTCAGCATCCACAAATGGGCAAACAAGTTTGTCGGCCGCGCCGTGCTGCTCGACGCGTTTCGCTACCGCATCTCGCACAAGCGAACGATCAATCCGCTCAAGTCCGAAAAATACAGCCTCGACGATTTGAAGGAGACCGCCGTCGCGCAAGGCGTCGAGCTCAAGCCGGGAACGATTCTGCTGATTCGCACGGGATGGATGCAGGCGTACCTGGCGGCGTCGCCGGAGGACAAGGCCGCGATGGCGCCGCTCGAGGGTCTGAAGGCGTGCGGCATCGAGGACAGCAGCGCGATGGTCGAATGGTTCTGGGACAATCGCATCGCGGCGGTCGGCACGGATTGTCCCGCGGTCGAGCCGTGGCCGTGGGATTTCAAGAACGAAGGCGCGCTGCACTACCGCACGCTATGCCTGCTGGGCCTGCCGATCGGCGAGCAATTCAACCTCGAGGAGCTAGCCGCAGACTGCGCCGCCGACAAGCGCTACGAATGCATGCTGGTCTCGGTCCCAATGAACCTGGAAGGCGGAATCGCATCGCCACCAAATGCGGTGGCAATAAAGTAGCGGCGCAAGATGTTCGCGATGCGCGCGCCCATGTCTGTCATCCTGACGAAGCGAGCAACGCGAGCGGATGGAAGGATCTCGGACAGCTTCGCGTCAGCGAAGCCGGTTCCGGTTTCGAAATCGCGCAGCGCACCAATTTCGCCTCCGTCCTTCAAGCCTCGGTTCGCTTGGTAACAGGCGGAGGCATGCGCGTCGCGAATGATACCAGCGACCTAACCCCTAACCCCTTCCCGCACGGGAAGGGGAACCAGATAGAGAGATAACCCTTCGAACAGGGACGAAGTCCCGCATCTTCTCTTAATACTGGGTGCAGGGGTCACCCCTGCCCAAGGAGGTGTGGAACCCAGGCGGGTTCCACATTAAATAGAGTTCTTCTTGCCCCGCTCCTCACCGCGCGGCGCGCGCTGTCTCCGCGATCGCGATTCTCACCGCATGCTCCATCTGCGTGAGTGCCATGCTGGGCATACTGCGATGCCGCCCGGCCTGGCGCGCGTCGTACGGTAGATGGATGAATCCGACCGGGACGCCGGGCTTGCGCCGCAGGTAGTGCAGTGCGGCATACATCAGCGCGTTGCAGGCGTACGCGCCGGCGCTCAGCGACACGCTTGCGGGAATCTCCTTGCGATCGAGCTCGCGGACGATCGCGCGCAGCGGCAGGCGCGAGAAGTATGCGTCCGGCCCGCCGCGAATGACCGGTGTCAGACCCGGGTCGCCGCTTCTTGCGAGTGCGCCGCGTTCATCGGCGAGATTGATCGCGATTCTTTCCAGTGAGATCGCTGGCCTGCCGCCCGCTTCGCCGAGTCCGAGCACCGCGCGCGGCCGGTAGCGCACGATGGCGCCGTTGATTCGCCGCGCCGCTTTGGCACATCCCACCGGCACGCGCACCGACTTGATCTGCAGGCCGCCGATCACCTCGCCATCGAGCAGCCGCGCGACTTCCCACGACGGATTGATCCGTTCGCCGCGAAACGGCTCGAACCCCGTGAGGATCAGTATCGGCGGCATCGACGAACGTTCCGGTTCCCCTTCCCGTGCGGGAAGGGGTTAGGGGTTAGGTCGCCGTGGATCAAGCAGCGCTCACTTTGCGCTCATTTGCGCCGCGGATGCTCGATTGGCAGGTCGTCGTGATTGCCCCACTCAGCCCACGAGCCGAGATAGTTCCGCACGTTCGGATAGCCGGCGATCTTCAGCGCGAGGTACGCATGCGCCGCGCGGTAGCCGCCCTGGCAGTAGGGGATTATCTCGGCGGCAGGATCGAGCCCGAGCGCTTCGAATTGTGCGCGCAGCTCGGCGGGCGATTTCACGACTCCGTCCGCATCTATCGCGGCCGTCCAATCCTGATGATAGGCACCGGGAATCGCGCCGCCATGTTTCGCGCGCACGCGTTCGCTGAAGTATTCGGCATCGCTGCGAACGTCGAAGATTTGCACCTCGGGGCGCCCGATTCGTTCGCGCAAATGTGCGTACGTCGCAAGAATTTCCGCGCGCGGCTTGATCTGAAAATCCGAAGGCGCGAACTTCTCAACCTGGGTCGTCAAACTCTCGCCGGCGGTCGCCTTGAGCCCGCCGTCGAGCATTCGCGCCCATGGATGGCCCGCGTATTCGAGCGCCCACTGGCCGCGCGCCGCGCGCATCCCGGATTCATTCTCGTAGAATACGACCGTCTCGCGCCCAGTGATTCCGAGCGCCGAAAAGATCCATTCCAGCTGCGCGCCGAACTCCGCGATACCGCGCTCGGACGTATCCGTATGATGAAACGGAAACGGATCGAAATGCCGCGCGCCGCCAAGATGCCCGGCGTGAAAATCCTGCGCCGGCCGCGTGTCGACGAGGATCAAATCGGCGTCGCCACGATGCGCCCGGAGCCACTTCGCGTCGACAACCAACTTTTCTTCCTCGTTCATCGTCCTCGCCTACCTGTCGATTCCGACCGCCTCGCTAATAGAGCGAAATCCGCCACGCCGGAGCAAGTCCGCCAGCCCCGCGTTGATTCTCGCCGCGATGCCCGGGCCCTCGTAGATCAGCGCGGTGTACAGCTCGACCAGCGACGCGCCGGCGCGGATGTGCAGCCACGCATCCTGGGCGCTCGCGATTCCGCCGACGCCGATGATCGGAATTTTCCCGCGCGTATGCGTATGGATGTCGCGGATCAGCTCGCGCGATCGGGTCAGCAATGGCCGCCCGCTGAGCCCGCCCGGATGCGGCGACGATACACCAATCGAGTCGCGCGCCACGGTGGTGTTGCATGCCACGATTCCGTCGATTTGCAATTCGAGCGCGGTATCGCAAATTCGAAAAAGCTCGCTGCGTTCCAGATCGGGCGACAGCTTCACCAGCACGGGCCGCGGCGACTCGCCCTCCTTTTCGCGAATCGCCGCGAACAACTCGCTCATCCGCTCCGGCGCTTGCCAGTTGCGCAGGCCGGGCGTGTTCGGCGAGCTCACGTTGACCACGATAAAATCCGCCAGCGGTCCAAGCCGTCCCATCAACGCGGTGTAGTTGGCTGAAATCGCGTCGGGCGGCGTCGCGCTGTTCGGCCCGAAGTTAAGCCCCAGCCGCATCGAGACGCCGGCCTTGCGGATGCGCTCGATTCGCGGCGCAACCGCCTCCATCCCTTCGCTGGGAAACCCGAGCCGGTTGATGAGCGCGCGGCGGTCGGTCAGTCGCCAGAGCCGCGGCGCTTCATTTCCCGCCTGCGGGCGCGGCGTAATCGTTCCCAACTCCGCGAAACCGAAGCCAAGCGTCTCCCATCCGCGGACGGCAACCGCGTCCTTGTCCATACCGGCCGCGAGCCCAACCGGGTTGGAAAAATCGGTTCCCCACAGCTTGATTGCGAGCTCGGGCCGGGCGCGCGGCGGCGGCAACGGCGGCATCAAGGACAGCATCCGCAGCGTCATCCGATGCGCTTCCTCAGCGTCGCGCGCGAACATGTAGCGCTTGAGGAATTTCCGGTAGACGGCGTCGATTGTGTTGACGGCAGGCATCGAATCTATCAACGAATCTTGCAATGCAGAGCGACCAGCGCAATCGAAGCGGTGTGGATTTAAAAACGGCATCCCTGATGCAGTCGCACCGCGGCTCGAATAAGATGAACAGTGTCGGCGGCGTCAAGCGCGGCGATTTGCGGGAGGGGTCAGCAGAGCGTGGAAAATCAGGCGAAAATGCAGGTCAAGTTGATCGATTACGCACAGCAGCCGCTGGAAAAACTCTACGCGGCCTTTCGCACCTGCTATTCCTCCGACACGCCGATCGAAGTCTGGGAAAAAATCAAATCCGAAAAGATCACGCACGACAACATTCGCGAGTTCATCACCGAGCGGTTGAAGACCGGCCACGCCTCGCCGCTCGAGCAGATTGTTTTCTGGTTCGGCATCGCCAACGTCTCGCGCTCGCTGTCGCATCAGTTCGTGCGCCATCGGATTGGAATCAGTTTCGAGCAGCAGAGCCAGCGCTACGTGAAATTCAAGCAGGACAAGCTCGCGTTCGTGCTGCCGGATTCATGGTCACGCGCGGGGCTCGAAGATGAATTTTCAGATTTGCTGTCGAAGACGTCCGAGCTCTATGCCAAGGCGCTGAAGGCGGGGATTCCGGCCGAGGATGCGCGCTTCGTGCTGCCCAACGCCGCGCCGACGAATTTTCACGTGATGGTGAATTTCGCCGAGATGCTCCACATCTGCGACTTGCGCCTGTGCGTGCGCGCGCAGTGGGAAATTCGCCGGATGGTCGCGATGATGCGCGCGGAAATCAAGCACGTGCTGCCGGAGATCGCCGTGTTCCTGCAACCGAAATGCGGCGAGAACCGGATGGGCTACTGCGACGAGTCGCTCGACGAATGGCAGAAGTGCCCGCTGGGCAAGGTGCGGCCGCACAAGTCGAGCCTGTTCGAGCTCTACGAGCGCTACGGCACGCGCAAGGCGCAGGCACTGGGCGAGGCCGAGTTTCGCGCGGTCGAGGAAAAAGAGCAGTTGTAGTTTTTTAGGGCTGTCAGGTCCTGTGAGCGACGAGTCCCCACCCGCATCGATCGAAGACGCGATCGCAGCGTTCAATCGCGGCGCCTACTTCGAGGCGGCCGAGATGTTCGAGGCGGCCGCGCGTGCGGCCGGCAAAGATGATGAGTCGAAGGGGCTCCTCGTCGCCTTCAATCAGATTGCGGCGGCGTTTCATCTGCGCTTCGAGCGCGGCGGCAGGCAGGCGTCGATTAACCTGATGTCGCAGGCGATGATCGCGCTCGACGACATGAAGCCTGCGCGCGGCGGAATCGACGTCGAGCGGCTGTGCGTCGAGCTGGCGGCCTACACGGAAGAGGTGCGCGCCACCCCGCGCGACGAACGCGACGGCCTCAAGCATCGAGCGCGGATTTTCCTCGAACGCCGCCGCGCGCCGAAGATTAACCGCCGCTGAATCCGATGGAGATCACGCACGAGCAGATTTCCGACGGCCTTGCGCGCGCGCTTTACGTCACCAACGAGCGCGTCGAGACGGCGATCTTTCTGGCGCTCGCGCTCGAGAAGCCGCTGCTGATAGAAGGTCCCGCCGGCGCCGGCAAGACCGAAGTCGCCAAGGTGCTCGCGGAAATTCTCCACACCGAACTTATCCGGCTGCAATGCTACGAAGGACTCGACGAGGCGCGCGCACTCTACGAATGGAACTATCAGAAGCAGCTTTTGCGCATGCAGGCCGGCGAGCAGCAGGGGCTGCGATGGGAGGAGCTGAGCGAGCACATTTTCTCGCGCGACTATCTGCTCGAGCGGCCGCTGCTCAAGGCGATCACCGCGCCGAGCCGCGTCGTGCTGCTGATCGACGAAGTCGACAAGGCTGACGAGGAATTCGAGGCCTTTCTGCTCGAGCTGCTGTCCGATTTCCAGGTGAGCGTTCCCGAACTGGGAACGTTGAAGGCGCACGAACGGCCCGCCGTGATCCTGACCTCGAATCGCGCACGCGAGCTGTCGGAGGCACTGCGCCGACGATGCTTGCATCTGTTCATCGACTTTCCCGGCGCCGAGCAGGAGCGAAAGATCATCGAGCTCAAGGTGCCCGAACTCGACGCCAAGCTGGCGGCCGAGGCGGCGCGCTTTGTCGGCGCGATTCGCAAACTCGGGCTGCGCAAGCCGCCGTCGATTGCGGAGACGCTGGACTGGGCGCGCGCGCTCGTGCGCCTCGGCGTACGCGAACTCGACACCGACGCGGTGCGCACGGCGCTCGGCGTGCTGCTCAAGCACGAGGACGATCGCGCCAAGGTGGAATCGAAAGCCTCGGCGCTGGCGCCGCGCCGGCGCTGAATCGGCGGCTCAGTCAGATGCCCCGGCTTCGCGATCAGCTGGTCAATTTTATCGCCGCACTGCGCGACGCCGGCGTCAGGATTTCGGTTGCGGAATCGATCGATGCAGTGAACGCGGTCGCGGCGGTTGGCCTCGCACGCTCGCGGATGCACGAGGCGCTGGCGGCCGCATTGATCAAGGACGAAGCGGACCGGGCAATCTTCGACGAGTCGTTCAACCGGTTTTTTACAGCGCCGCGCGCGAATCGCGGCGAGCATCCCGATCAACGAGGCGAACAGGTCTCGGCGGCTGCAGGCCGCGGACGGCCCGGCGACAATCCGTCGACGATCGACGACAAGCAGCCGCGCAAGCCAGAGCAGCCGCGCGAAGGTGCGGCCGCGAGCGAACGCGACGAGAAATCGTCGCCGTCGGACGCGAAGGCATCAAAGAAAACAACAGCCGCGCATCGTGATGACGCGCGCGGTGAAGACGCGTCGCGCGAATCAGATCGGACGCGCGGCGAGTCGCATCGGTCAGAAGAATCGCCGGCGTCTGGTATCGACGCCGCGCGCATTGCGCGGGTGCGCGCGATCGAGCGGATGCCGTTCGACAAATTCTCCGACTCTGACTACGACGAGGCGCGTGCCGCGCTCGCGCCGCTGATTCGCCGTTTCCGGATTCGGCTCGGGCGCCGGTTGCGGCTGGCGCGGCGCGGCAGAATTGATTTTCGCCGCACGATTCGTGCGGCGATGCAGCGCGGAGGCGCGCTGATCGATCTGAACTTCCGCGCGCGGCGCCCGCGCCATGTCGATCTCGTTATCCTCGCCGATATCTCGGGCTCGGTGCACTACGCGGCGCAGTTGATGCTCGAGTTGATGGTGGGCGCCCGCGTGTGCTTCCGCCGCGTCAGCAGTTTCGTGTACGTGGACCATCTGGCAGAGGCAGATTTCGAGCAAGGGCACCTCGTGATGACGCCGGCGCTAGACCTATACGCGCGATCGGATTTCGGGCGCGTGCTGGGCGAGCTGTGGGAGCGGCGCAGCGGGTTGATCACGCGCAGCACGATCGTCGTGATAATGGGCGACGGCCGCAACAACCGGCTGCCCGCGCGCGCCGACGTCATCCGCGAGATCGCGCGCATCTCGCGCGCCGTGATCTGGCTGAATCCCGAAGATCCCGCGCGCTGGGGCACGGGCGACAGCGCCATCAAACAATACGCACGCGAAGTGAAGGCGTTGGTACCGGCGCGAAATCTGCGCGAGCTGCAAGTCGCGCTCACCGCGATCGCATAGAGCTAGAGCCCCTTTTCAGCTCAGGCGCGTGAATGTCGATCCCGGCGGACTTCGAACGACTTACATATGTCGCTGGCGACCCAGCGGCTTTGCAAGGAGTACAACAATGAAGTTTCTGTGCCTGGTTTATTTCGAGGAAGGGACCTTGGCAGCTCTTTCGCCGAGCGAAAAGGTCAGCCTGGACCGCGATTCACTGGCCTATGACAAGGAGCTGAGCCGAAGCGGTCACTACGTAGTTTCCGATGCGCTCGCTTCCGTCAGAACCGCCCGCACAGTGCGAGTTCGCCGCGGCAAGGCAACGACCACCGACGGACCGTTCGCCGAAACCAAGGAACATCTCGGCGGCTTCATCCTCATCAACGCGGCGAATATCGATGAGGCTGTTGAACTCGCTGCAAAGATTCCGATGGCCCAACACGGCAGTATCGAAGTGCGCCCAGTGATAACGATCGGCGTTGAGTCCTGAGTCGCGCGCGTGCTGTTTGACGGCGGTGCGTTTCAGAAGTCGAACAGTTCGCGCATCTTGTTGAGCAGCCATCGATGCGGGCCGCCTTTGCCGTTGAGCGTGTCGCCCGACGCGAGCTTCTCGAGGCGCTGGCGGTTTCGCGCCGTGATGATATCGCCGATGCTGGCGGCGGCGTCGGGATGCTGCTTGAACAGCCGGGTGAAGCCCTCGCGGTCCATCTCGATCACCTCAACGTCGGTGAGTGCGCGCACACTTGCATTGCGCGGTTCGCCGGTCATCAGCGCCATCTCACCGGTGATATCGCCGCGCGCGTAGTTGGCAATGTGGCGAACCTCGCCATCGGCGGTATGGCCGAAAACTTCGGCTTTTCCGCTGCGCACGATGAACATCGACTCGCCCTGTTCGCCCGCGCGCACCAGCATTTCGCCCGCGCCAAACTGCCGCACCGAGACGGTCGGCACCAGCAGTTTCAGCTCATCGTCGCTGAGGCCGCGCAGCCAATCCACCTGGCGCAAGTCGGTCATCAGCTCGCGCTCGAACTGCGCGTCGGCCTTCTCGTCTTCGTCGCGGCCGGCGTCGCGCACGTGGACGGTGCGGGTCGGGAACGGAATCTCGATCGAATGGCGCCGCAGCGCGTACCACAGGCTCGACGCCACGCGATCGCGCACATGTTCCTGCACGCCGTAGTCGCTGATCCAGTACTTGATCAAATACTGGATCGCAAAATCGTTATAGCTCCACGCCAGGACTTCGGGCGGCGGATCGCGCAGCACCTGCGGCACGTCGCGCAGGAGAGTGAGCACGACTTCGCGCAAGTGATTGGGCGGCACGCCGTAGCTGATGCCGACGGTGAGCTCGTCGCGCACGGCGCCGGTGGCGTAGTTGTAGAGCGTGTCCTTGGCGATGACCGAGTTGGGAACTTCGAGACGCTCGCCGTCGCGCGTCACAATAGTCGTCGCGCGCCATGCGATCCCCTTGACCTGGCCGACGTGCGAGCCGCTGCGGATCCAGTCGCCGGGCTCGAATGGACGTCCCATCGAGAGCGACAAGCCGCTGAAGACGTTGCCAAGGGTCTCCTGCAGCGCGAAGCCGAGGACCGCGGCGAAGACCGTCGTCGTGGTCAGGATCGAAAGCGGCTGCACGCCGAAGTCGGTGTACAGCACGACCATCACGACCACGAACCACAACATAAGCATCAGCAGGTCTTTGGTGATGGTCGAGAAGTGGACCTTGCCGCGGCGCGTCACGGCGTCGACGAACTCGAGCACGAGGCGGATGACGCCGAACAGGAAAAGTACGAAGGCCGCGACTGCGACTTTCTGGCCGACGGTATCGTTGGGAATGAAGCGCGAGCCGGCGTCGATCAGAGCACTGCCCGACAGCAGCAGAAATGTCGTCGCCGTGACGGCGCGCCGCCGCCGGCGCACCGCAAACGCGCCCAGCAGCCCGATAAGCACCAGCAAGCTTTCGACCAATGTGCGGAAGTCGCGATGGAGCGCGTCCAATCCGAGCATTGACTGAAGTGGCGTCGGCATCATCGTTCAGATCCCCGCTGCCACCGCGACTTCGTCGAGCAGCTTCACCGGGTTGAAATACTCGACGGCTATCTCGCGCGCCGCACGCGCATGGCGCGGGTAGTCGGCGTTGATCTGCTTGATCGCATCGACGGCCTCGTCGGGCGTGTCGAAGCCGAGCAGGCCCGCGCCAGTGGGAATGAATTTTTCAAAGCCCGTGCGCTGTGTAACGACCGGCCGCCCCGCCGCCAAATAGCAAACCGTGCGGTCGCTGAACCATCCGGTGCGCGGCCTGACGTAGATATCTTTCGCGACCGTGAACTCGCCGCGCGAACTGCTGATGTACTCGCGATAGGCGTCGATATCGAGCGACATCGGCACCACCGGCGTGAAGCTGAAGCCGCCGGCAAGAGCGCGGTCGTAATCGGGGCCGGCGCTGAGATTGGTGGCAAGCTCGATCGGCTGATTGGCGCGCGCGGCGACTTCGAGCGCCTTGCGGAAATTCAGATGCTTCGACCAGTAGTAGGTCTCGCCGCCGATTATCATATCGTGCCCGTTATTCTGCCACGTGCCGACCGTCGTGAACGCGCGCGGCTCCGCCGGTCCGACGCCCGGGTGCCACTCTTCGAGATTCACCGGCGGACGGGTGGGATGCCAATCGAGGCCGGCGGCGGGGAGCAGGCAATCGGGCGCGCCGATATTGTAGCAATAGGTGAAGAACAGTTTGTGCACCCTGGCAAACTCGACGGCGGTCGGAATCTTGCGCGCGAGCTCGAGCTGGAACACCCCGGGGTCGGTCTCGAGATACACCATGCAGCGCGTGCGCTCATGCTCCTGGCGCGGCTCGGTCGCACCGCAAAGATTGACGACCATGTCGGCCTCGCGGAACAGTTCCATGCATCGCTCGCGCGACATGCCGACGTATTCTTCCTTCACCGAGTCGAGAAACGACCAGCGATCGCCGAAGCCCCAGCGATTGAGCACGCCGTGCAGCACCTTGAGATTGTGCGTCGGGTCGGTGGTAGCGTCTGCGATCGTCGGATCGTACACGTAGGCGCGGGAATCCTCGATGTAATAAACGTCGAGGCCGAGCTGCCTGAATCCCAGCAGGTGATGAATCAATTGCCAGATCACCCCCGCGAACGGATATCGCGCCGCCAGATGCAGCACGATAATTTTGCCCTTGCGCTTGCCCTTCACCTTTTGCGTGGCGATATTAGCCCGCGCTCCTCGATCATCATAGTTGGGCGGCGCGCCCTGCGGCTATCAGTTTGAGCTCGTCGCGCAGCTCGAGCACCGCTATCCGGCGCTGGCTGATTTGGGCTTCTTCCTCGTCGCCAAGCTCGCCCAGGTAACAGTTGCGGCCCGGGATGACCAGCACGGCGCGATACGGAAATCCGGCGCGAATCTCGGGATAGGCGCGCTCGGCGATCATGCCCTCGATTGCGGCCTCCGCAGTCTTCTCGCGCAGCGCACCGACATTCTGATGTATCAACGCGATCGCGCATCGCAGGCGCGCAGTGCGGCACGCAGCCTCGACGCCCTGCATCCGGCGAATAACCTCGGCGACCAGCGCGTCGTCGGAATCGTCGTGGCCTGATCCGAGCCATCGATGCGAACGAACGCCCGGCTCTCCGCCGAGCGCATCGACTTCGAGTCCGCCGTCATCGGCCAGCGTCGCGATTCGCGCGCGATCGAAATAGAACCGCGCCTTGAGTAGCGCGTTGTCGAGGAAAGTTGCGCCAGTTTCTTCGGGAGTCTGGGAGATCCGCAGATCGGCGAGCGACAACAGTTCAAGGTCGATACCGATATCGCGAAGGATCAATCGATACTCGGCAAGCTTCGCGCGGTTGGTCGTCGCGATCAGTAGCTGAGCCGTCGCCATCTTGACCGGCTCAGTCGCGGCGCTTCGCTTGAGACTTGGGGTTGTAGGTTATCTTGAACGAGTCGCGCTCGCGGCGCTCCTCGACCGCCAGCTCGATCAACCGCTCGATCAGCTTGGACAACGGCAAGCCCGACGCCTCCCACAATTTTGGATACATGCTGATATTGGTGAAGCCGGGAATAGTGTTCACCTCGTTCACGTAAATCTCGCGCAGATCGCGGCTCGCCAGGAAATCAACCCGCGCCATTCCGCGCAGCGACAACGCCTTGAATGCCGCCACCGCCATCGCGCGCAACTTCTTCGCCTTGGCCGGCGGCATGTCGGCGGGAACTTTTGTCGCCGATCCTTCCGGGTCGACGTACTTCGACTCGTAGTCGTAAAACTCGTGCGCGCCCTTGACCAGGACTTCGCCGGGAATCGACGCCTCGGGACGATCGTTGCCGAGCACCGAGCACTCGAACTCGCGGCCTTCGCACGAAGCTTCGATAAGCGCCTTGCGATCGTACTGAAAAGCGTCGTCGAGCGCGGCGTTAAGCTCGGCGGCGCGCTTCACCTTGCTGATTCCGATCGACGAGCCCAGCGCGTTAGGCTTGACGAACACCGGGTAGCCGAGTTTGCGCGCGAGCTTGGCACCGAGCTGAGGATTGTCGTGATAGTCGGCGCGATCGATCGCAAAATATTTTACCACCGCGACGCCGGCATCGCGCAGCAGCCGTTTCTGCGCGTCCTTGTCCATCCCGAGCGCGGAGCCCAGCACGCCCGCTCCCACGTATGCGATTCCAGCCAGCTCGAGCAGCCCCTGCACGGTGCCGTCCTCGCCGTAAGTGCCGTGCAACACCGGGAAGACGACATCGAGCGTGCCGGCGATCGCCTCATGGGTGCGCTTTGCGTCACCGCGCGCACCGTCGGTCGGCGTCGCGACGAGAGATTGTCCCTCCGGATGCGGCAGCAGAGTCACCTGCGTGCCGCCCGCGCTGAGCGCCGCCAGATGCGGCGTCTTTTCGGCGAGCAGTTTGAGCGCATCATGCTCGAGAAACCAGCGCCCGTCGCGGCCGATACCAATCGGCACAATCTCGTACCGCGCGGGATCCATCGCGGACATCACGGTCAGCGCGGATCGCAGCGAAATTTCATGCTCGCCCGATCTTCCTCCGAACAACACGCCAACCCTAAGTCGTTTTTTTTCTGCCATCGTGCCGCCACCCCACCCGCGCGGAGGAACTTAATTGTAGTGAAACCCGCGATGGGTTTCACACTTCCTTCGGCAGGGGTGACCCCTGCACCCAGTATTCAGAAAAAGAAAGATGCGGGACTTCGTCCCTGTTAGAAGGGTTAGGGGGAATACCTCTCCCTTCGGGAGAGGTCGTGCCGCGACGCTCGCGTCGCGCACGGGCGAGGGCGCTCGCTTCCAGCGCAATCCGCTCAACAGTTCTTGGTACTGGGTGCAGGGGTCACCCCTGGCCAAGGAGGCGTGGAACCCACGGCGGGTTCCACTAAAATCAAGTTCCTCCTTCCCTATTGTCTGTAGTTCGGCGCTTCCTTCGTAATAAACACGTCATGCACGTGGCTCTCGCGCATCCCGGCGTCGCTGATTTTCACAAAGCGCGCCCGCTTGCGTAGCTCCGAAAGGTTCGCCGCGCCCACGTAGCCCATCCCTGATTGCAGGCCGCCGACGAGCTGCTCGATATTCGACGCGAGCGACCCGCGATGCGGCACGCGCCCCTCGATTCCCTCCGGCACATGCTTGCCGTCGTTCACGTCGAGCTGCCCGTAGCGATCTCCCGTGCGCTCGTTCATCGCGCCGAGCGATCCCATCCCGCGGTACATCTTGTATGTGCGGCCCTGGTAGAGAATCGTCTCGCCCGGACTTTCCTCGGTGCCCGCGAACAGCGATCCGATCATCACGCTGTTGGCTCCCGCCGCAATCGCCTTGGTGATATCGCCCGAGAAGCGGATTCCGCCGTCGGCAATCACCGGGATATTTCGCGGCTCGGCGATCGCGATCGTATCCATGATAGCCGTGATCTGCGGCACGCCGACGCCCGATATCACGCGCGTCGTGCAAATCGATCCCGGACCCATCCCGACCCGCAGCGCGTCGGCGCCGGCGTCGCACAGCGCCTTGGCGCCCTCGCTGGTCGCGACGTTGCCGGCGACCACCTCGACCCCGGGCCACTCGAGCTTGGTCGCCTTGATCGCGTCGATCACGTTGCGCGTATGCCCGTGCGCCGTGTCGATACAAATCACGTCGACGCCCGCACGCCGCAGCGCGGCCACGCGCGCCTCGCGCTCAGGACCGACGCCGACGGCAGCGCCCACGCGCAGCCGGCCCAGCTGATCCTTGCTCGCATGCGGATGCCGAATTGCCTTGTCCATATCCTTGACGGTGATAAGGCCGCGCAGCCGATTCTGATCGTCGACCAGCGGCAGCTTCTCTATCCGATGCGCCTGCAGGAGCTCCTTCGCATGCTCGAGGTCGATTCCCGGCCGCGCCGTGATCACTTTGCTCGTCATCACGTCGCGCACCTGCTTGTCGAGCCGCCGCTCGAAGCGCAGATCCCGATTGGTCAGAATCCCGACCAGGCGGCCCTCGGAAACGACCGGCAACCCGGAAATTCGGAAACGTTCCATCACCGCGACCGCCTCGCCGATTTTCTGCTCGGGGCTGACGGTGATCGGATCGACGATCATCCCGGTTTCATATTTCTTGACGGTCTCGACTTCGGCCGCCTGCTCTTCGATCGAAAGATTGCGATGGACAAAGCCGATGCCGCCCATTTGCGCGATCGCGATCGCCGTGCGCGATTCGGTGACGGTGTCCATCGGGCTGGAGACGAGCGGGATCCGCAGGCGGATTTTGGGTGTGAGTACGGTCGAGACGTCGCAATTCGCCGGCAACACGTCAGACGATTGAGGCAGCAAGAGAACGTCGTCGAAGGTAAGTGCTTCGCGGAGCTCCTGATGCGCCATAAAAATAACCCTCCTTGGGTAAAAAAAAGCCCGCGGTTGTCCGCGGGCCCAAGTCAGCCTTCAGTTTTTATACGCAGTCCGTTTAATCAGATGCGCCATGTCCGAAATTAACAAACCCCACGCATGCAATCAATACGGCCCTCCATGCACCTCCGCGCAAGGCAAGAACTCCGAAGATCTTCGCCTCTCTCTATCAGGGAGAGGTCGCCGCTCGTCCTCAAGCGTCGGGTAAGGGTCCAAATTTCCAAGACGCCTGAGATCGCTTCGCTGAATTTGTTCGCCACCCGCCCAAAGCTCTCTGTTCTCTTACGGCTAAACATTACGGGCGCCCTCGATAAACTTCAGATCAGTGGCGCAATCTTTACACAGCATTGGGCGACTCGAATCCCACACGCAATAGCTGTCTTCCGGCGAAGGTAGATAGAAATCGCGGAAAATGACCATGACGATCCGGTTGCACGCGGAGCCTCCATATCGCGTGGCCTTGCAACGAATCACAGAAGCCCACCCCTGCACCAATTTCTCAACGTGTGCACCGACCTCATCGACGGTCACAAAATCGCCGGGTTCATTCTTAGCCACGTCTTACCTCCTTAGTAAGGTCCCTACCTGATCCTTGTCGGCTCCTTATTGGAAATCCGATGTGGCGAGCTCGTGCGCCACAAAATCGACCACTTCAGGCAAGACAGTTGTCGACATAGGAAAAGCGGTGAGAACAAGATCCACTCGCCGCGTGCCCGCTCCAACCGACGCACGATGAAACAACCGCTTGCGTTCGCGCAGCGACGTCCAGGTTTCTTCTAAACAAGGATACGCGAGACAGACGGTAGTACGCGCTTTCGTCGAGAGATTCGCGTAGGCAAGCACTTGGAGCAAATCCGCGCGATGACGCTCGCGTATTTCTTTTTCTAAGTCGAGCCATCGATGCTGTTGCATCTCCTCCCAATGCATCTTGTACTTCGCATCGAAAATCACCGTCTGGTCTTCCCTTTCCAGAACGATATCGGGGACGAGCGATTTCTGAGATCCGAGATATGGCGGGGACCAATTCAGTGGCGTCAGTGTTTGCCGTTCACGTTGAGTTCTGAGCACACCGCCTATCTTGTGGGAAACTCGCGCCACAATCGTCTCCGCCCAGGACTCGAAGAACTCTTCCATCGACATTGCCCATGCGAGACCCTGCAAATCGCTCAGTCCTGCGAGGCCTCGCTCATATGCCGTCCATTCAATCGCCTGGATTCCGGTTCGGAATGTTTCACTCGCCAGACGTCCGCTGAGCCAACCTTGAAGAGTCGCCGGAGTGGGCGCTCTCGGCGCAACGTCTCGTACCGACTCCATCATTCGCTGACACACCTCGATCAGCTTGAAAACGAATGGACCGCTACTGATCTGTCCCTCCAAGCTTGCAATTTGCTTCTCAAGCGTGAATCTAATCGCCCCTTTCAACACTCGATCGTCCCGCAAATCAGGAAACCGGCACGGCACGTTGAGAAATCGCGAACGGCCGATCTCACGTCGGGCGTACTCGGACCAATCAATCCTTCCTCGCGGCGCGCGCCGCTCCTGCGTGACCAATTCGAATCTGCGCACCATACTCTTTAGTAGAGCATCGACGCGGGCGATGACGATCGTAGATAGAACCCACGGCGGGATTTTTCTCTCGGAGCGCGGAAGTAGCGGCAAGGACAGCGGCGTAGGTATTGTACGCCAACCGGTCGCGCCCAAAATTTCGCCGATTCCTGCCCATGCAAACCGCGGGCGCACGACAATTCCGTAGTCCGATTTGCCTGTGGTGGGGGACAATAAGGGGATTGCGCCGACTCTAATTCCGGCGCGAACTAAGAGGTCAACGCTAGCGCCTTCGTAACGTGGTTCGACTTCAAGATCTAACTCGCGAAACCGAACCCGATTTCGCTCTAAGAATTGATCCGCGAGCCGCGCCGCTTGCCTGCTCGGGTCTCGTGTCAGCGCAGCACCTAATAGAAAGTCTGCGGGGAAGCGAAGCGTTGAGCTGTCAGGCATCTCAAACGTATTGATGCCAGCGGGAACGATCGGATTGAGCGCCCTGACATAGAATTGGCGCCGCGAGTTAGCCTTCATAGTCTAACGATCAGAGACTGTCGATCCATTGTAGGTACGAGCGCAAAGGTTCGCCGAACGAAGCAACGTATCCCTGCGCTAGATACTCCTCAATCAAGGGCTTTAAAGTGACCTTCAGTCTTCGCGGCGCGCGGCCTTCGTCCTTTTCTAGAAAATAGGAATGACCTGGCATCAAGTCGAACGACTCGTCGTTTGCGTGTTCTACAAAGAGGCTGACCAGATCGCGACACGCCTTTTGCATGGTTTCGCACGCAGCCTGCTCCACTAGCACGCTCATCTGCGGCCACATCTTCTGGAATGCAAATCTGCGCCGGATTGCAACATCCAGCACCGCCAGACTTCGATCAGCCGTATTCATCGTTCCTATGATGTGCAGATTTTTGGGGAGACGCAGAAGACTTCCGAAAGGAGGCCCGAAGTCGTATGGAAGGTTAACCATGCGCTCCGTTTCATCTGCTTCGAGCAGATAGATAGCTTCGCCCAGCACTTTGGAAAGATCTGCGCGATTGATCTCATCTATATGAAGCAGATAGTTGCCGCCTACCTTTGAAGCGTTCTCAATCGCGGTCATCAAATGCCCTTTCTTCGGGGCAAATCGAAACCCCAAGTTGCCTGCATCGCGTTCCGGCGCGAGACCTCCGACAAAGTCTTCGTAGGTTGAATTGGCGTGAAACTGAATCGTATGCCCGCGACCTGAATAGTGCTTACCAATCAAGTCTTGGGCCATTCGGGTTTTTCCAGTCCCTGGCGGCCCTTCCAAGATCACGAAGCGGCGCTGATCCAAAAGGCCAGCGATATCGTCGACGGAGACGTTCGGCATCAAACACTCCATCCATTCCTGTTTGATGCGGTTCGACTCTTTGGAAAAGCCGCTCAGCGGCAATTCCCCGCGTTCCTCGAACATCAAATCGAGGAAAGCAGTAATTGCTTCAAGAGTAGCGGCCTCATCTGTCGGTGCGAAAATTCCGTACAGGACATTCCCATATCTTTTGAACGCTCTCGAGTATTGGCCGAACTGACTAGTGATGTTCGACGGTATCGATTGGTCGGTTCGGGGCGGTTCCTGTTTCGCCCACGCTACGAGACCCTTCGCTCCATACTTTCTATTTAGCCACGCGCAAACAGCCTTGATTTTGCGTGCGTGCCCTGGACGGCCAAGAATATGCTCGTCGGGCGCAAGTCCGTTGGTCCCAACTACAAAGGAGATCAGGCACGGAGCGTCGTCGCCGGGAAAGATGGCGATCGACATTCCACCGTACGGCCCGGAGTTAGGGTTGCTCGGATGTATTAGAGCGGCGAAGGGAACGGCGGTTTCGTCGCCAGATGCTGGAAGTTCTGGTGCTCGGAGGGTGACGGTTTGCTTTGCACTAGCTCGATAGCGTCCGCCGGTCGAACCAAAGAGATGCTCAAAGGCATCCTTCATCTTCGAAGGCCAGTCAGCTGAATAGTTTCGCTGCTGGACTGCGCTCAACAATTTGTCAGACCACAATTTCGTTTCCCCCCGGAAAAAAGACTATCCAAGTTTGGTTAGTCGCGTTTGATCCTTACTGGCCGGACCAGGTTGGTTTTCTTTTTTCTAGGAAGGCGCCGATTCCTTCCTGGGCGTCTTTTGCTGTTGCGTTTTGGCTCATTACTTCTTTCGTGTAGTCGTAGGCTTTTTCGGTGTCCAAATCGATCTGCTCGTAGAACGCGCGCTTGCCGATTCCTATGACTAGGGGGCTGGCTTCGACGATCTGTATCGCCAGCTTGCGCGTCTCTGCGACCAGGTCTGCGTCGGGCACTACCCTGTTCGCTAGTCCCCATTCGGCCGCCGTGCGGGCTTTCACCGGCTGCCCTGTCAGCAGCATTTCCATCGCATGCTTTCTTCCGACCGCGCGCGTCAGCGCGACCATCGGCGTCGAGCAGAACAGCCCAATCCTCACGCCCGGCGTGGCGAAGCTCGCGCTCTCGGCGGCGACGACCAGATCGCAGGTCGCCGCCAGCTGGCATCCGGCGGCGGTCGCAATCGCATGCACGCGCGCGATCACCGGCTGCGGAATCCGCTGAATCGTCAGCATCAGTTGCGCGCACAGATCGAATTCATAGCGATAGAATGCCAGGTCGCGTCCCTTCAGCTCGCTGAGATCGTGGCCGGCCGAGAACGCCGGACCGTTGCCCGCGATTATCACCGCGCGCGCGTCGGCGCGTTTACCGATCGCGATGAGCTCGGCATTGAGTTCCGTCATCATCGCGGTCGAGAGCGCGTTGCGCTTCTCGGGCCGGTTCATCGTGAGCGTGACCAGCCCGGCTTCTTCCTCGACGATCAGATGTTTCTGTCCGTTTTCATTTGCCATCGCCTTCACCTGTTTTCGATTCGCTTACTTTTTCAGCCGCCCGGCTCATTCTTCCATTCTTCCGGATAGAGCAGCAGCAAATCCTGGCCGAGCGCGCGCACCAGGAAGCGCTGTGTCTCATTGATTGCACGTTCGAGCGCGCGACCGCCAATCAGCCAATGCCCGCGGCCCGCGATTGTCGCCAGCTTCGCGCCGATCGATTCTGCAAACGCCCTGGTCTGAGGCAACGGCGCGAAAATGTCCGAATCACCGGCGACGATCAGGCGCGGCGCGGCTTTGTCCGCAGCGGCGAACTCGATCGCGCCAGTAACTACATCGGTCAACAGCGCGCCAGAGTCGGGCACCATCGCATTTATCAACCCGTCGCGCGTGAACGGATCGGAATCAGCGATCAACTCGAACAGGACTCTTCCGCGCGGCGGCTTGATAGGCCTGCCCCACATCGTCGCGAGGCGATTGCCGATTCCGCCGGCCAGCGGCGTGCGAAAGCCCGGCACCAGCGGCGCGTAAGCGACCGACGCCTTCACGCGGCGATGCGCACTCAACCTGAGCGCGACCAGTCCGCCGACGCCGTGGCCGAGCACGACCGCGTCGCGGCCTATCGAGTCGAGCGCTTCGCCGGCCAGCGCGGCCAGATCGTTGAAGTGAAGTTTCTCGAGCGGCGGTGTCGAGCCCTGGCCGAATGCGGCGCGCAGATTCGGCACGAACACTTCCCATCCGATCGACGCGAGATAGCCGAGCACGAGCGCAAGGTGGCGCGGCGTCGCGAAGAGTTCGGGCAGCAGCATTATCGGCCACGCAAACTTGACTGGCTCGGGCAGCTCGCGCTGCGCGGAGATACGGCCCAGTTCGATGTCGTCCACTGGAGTGCCGGACTATGCGGCCCGCGCCGCGTTCGCCATCAGGCGCGCGAATCTGAACGACGGAAACGCGGCGCGCGGCGTCAGCATCTGCGCGAACCTGATCATCTCGTCGGCTGCCCACTGCTCGCGGCTGGCTGCGCGATGCGCATAGAGGCTGCCCTGATCGAGCGGCTGCTCGCGCGATACTCGCACGCTCGCTTTGTAATATGGCATCAGCTCGGCATCGCGCCGCTCTGTAAATTCAGCCAGCGTCGTGCTCGCGATTGATTTGCCGCCGGCGGCCGAGAACCATTTCGGCGCGAGCTCACTGACGATCGACGCGCTCATCAGCGCCATCGAATGACCCTGGCCGAACAGCGGATCGACATGCAGACCCGCATCGCCGAGCAGGAGCGCGCCGTCGGTGACCGGATCGCGATAAGTGTTGTTGAGCAGCCCCGAAGAAAACACCTTGCCCACCATCGTCGCCCCTTCGAGCATCGTGCCGACCGCGAGCGAGCGCTTCAGGTAACGGCGCAGATTGGATGCGAGGTCGGTGCGGAAAGTCTGCACCTCGGCGGCGTCGAACGCCGTCGCCGCGACCGTCAGTCCGTTCTCGCATCGACAAACCAGGTTGCCCGCGCCGGGTGCCGATTCGAATTCCGTGAGAACTTCGTCGCCAAGATTTTTCCGCGCGACGCCGTCGAAATACGCGTAGTAATATGCGCGCGCGCACGGCACATCGACCCGCTTGAACGCGTCGATGCGCTCCGACGCGATCTGCGCGACCGAACTGCGCATCCCATCGGCGCCTATCGTCAGCGGTGCATGAAACTCGTGGACGCCCGACGCGTCCTCGCCGCGAATTCCCACCACGCCGCCATCTTCGATCAGCAGATTGACGAGCCTGAAGCGCTCGCGAAATGTGACGCCGTCGAAACTGCGGGCCGCATCGATCATCGCGGCATCCATCAGCACCCGCCCTAGACACAGTCCGCGATCATCGATGCCGTCGCGCACGAGATCGCCGTTGTAATCGAAGCCGGGACCGATCGATCGCATCCGCTCGAAGCGGACGCCGCCCGCGCGCTCGAGCATCGCGAGCATGCCCATGCGCTCGAGCACTTTGGTCCCGCCGCCCAGCACGATGTGGGTCGAGAGTCGATCGGACGGGAATGAGTCCTTGTCGACGAGCAAAACGCGCCGGCCATCGCGCGCAAGCAGAATCGCGGCGGCGCTGCCCGCGACGCGTGCGCCGACGATTATCGCGTCAAAAGTTTTTGCCGTATCTGACATGAGGCTTGCGCAATTTCGCGGCGATCGAACCCTATCATGTTGATCGCGCGCATCCGCAAGCAAGCGCCGCACAAGGAAAGAGCCCCCTCTTTCAAGGGGGCTCTCCCGTGTTGCGAGGCCTTTCGACCCCGGCTTATTCCAGCAGCAATCCTGGCAGCCTTAGCCAGCCCCCGGGGTATTAGCCCGGAGGTAAACTCGTTAAGTGGTTACTTCTTTTTGGTCTTTTTGGCTGGCTTCTTTTTCGCCATTTTGCTCTTCCGCATCGGTTTGGACTTGGTGGCCTTTTTGGCCCGTTTCTTCATCACTGGCATAGGTACCTCCTCTTCCTAGGCTGCTGCTGGACAAGCACCCTTTCTTATAGATGAGGGTTCATCCCTCATTGAGTGGGGCCGATTATAGAAACATGTTATTCTCAAAGCAAGTGCTACAGCGAGATTTATAAACAAATTTTAAAGTCGAAAGAGTCCAACCGAACCGGTCTGTTTCGGGTCTTTAGAATGTCGTTCAAAATTAGATGGCTTGAACTGGGCCCGTCGGTTGAATTACGATTGCGCGGATGATTCGGTTAAGCTTTCTACTTCGGCGCGAGTGGCTCAGCCTAATCTTTGGCGCGGTACTCCTGACGCTGCTATTAAGCACCCTGCTGGGCAAGCTGGGGCCGCGCGACCTGATTGCCCTCCAGAGCCATCGTGCCGCGCTGGAGGCCCGCCGGGATCAACTGGCAGCGGACAACGCTGAGTTCAGAACGCTCATTCAGAACTTGCGTTCAAACGACCGCTACATCGAACGCCTCATCCGCCGCGAGCTTGGCTACGCGCGTCCCGACGAGCTGGTGTACAAGTTCGCCGACGACGGCAACAACGACAGCGACAAGCCTGCGCACTGAACCGTTCGCGATGCTCAGAAGATTGCGCGCGAGATCAGCCGGTACTCGCGCGCCTGGCGCTCGAGGTCGTCGCGAAAATCAGGATGCGCGATCGAAATCAGCGCGCGCGCACGCTCGGGCACTGACTTGCCTTTCAGATTGACCATCCCGTACTCGGTCACGACGTACATCACGTCGGTGCGCGGCGTCGTCACGATATTGCAGTCGTCGATTCGCGCGACGATTCGGCTGGCGCGGATAGCGTCACGCTCATAAGTCGACGCGATGCACAGAAAAGATTTGCCGCCGCGCGACGCGTACGCACCGCGCACGAATTGCAATTGCCCGCCGGTGCCGCTTATCTGCCGCGGCCCCGCCGATTCGGAGCACGCCTGTCCGGTCAGATCGATTTGCGCCGCGTTGCAGATCGAGATGACGCAGTCGTTCTGCATGATGTGGTTCGGCAGGTTGGTGTAGTCCACTGGACCCGCAAAACATGCGGCGTTGCGATCGAGAAAGTCGTACATCCGCTTCGAGCCCGCCGCGAAGGTGTACGTCATCTGGTAACGGTTGGTCGCCTTATGCGCGCCGGTGACTTTGCCGGCCTCGAACAGCGACACGATCGAGTCGACGAACATCTCGGTGTGAACGCCAAGGTCCTTGATCGATGCGGTTGCGAGCAGCTCGCAGACCGCGTTGGGCATTGCGCCGATTCCTATTTGCACGCAGCCGCCGCTGGGAATCTCGGGCGCGATCAGTTCCGCTACTTTCTGATCGACTGCGTTGGCCGCGGGATTTTTCAGCTCCGGCATCTCGGATGCGCCCGCGTCCAGCACGAACTCGACGTCATCTATATGCACGGCGTTCTCGATTCCGAAAACGTAGGGCACGTTCGCGTCAGTCTCGACGATCAGAGTCTTCGCTTTTTCGCTGATCGCCTTGTGATAGGTGACCGACGGGCCGAAGTTGAAAAATCCATGCTCGTCCATCGGCGCAGTCTTCAAAACCGCGACATCGACGTCGACGAAGCGCCGATAATTGTCGGGCGCCTCGCCGAAGTTCATTGGAATGTGATGAGCGAGGCCGCGATCGTGCATCTTTCTTTCGAGCCCCGAGAAATACCACGACAGATAGGTGAGGTGACGTTCCTCGGGATCCGCCTCGACCGCCGCGCGCGGGCGCATCGCGAGGCATCCGCGAATCTTCACGCGCTCGAGCGTCCGCACCCGTGCGGCGAGCGCGCGATCGAAAACGTCCGGCTGGCCCAGGCCGAATCCGTACTCGACCCAATCGCCGGACTTGACCTTGGCCGCCGCTTCATCGGCGCCGATTTTCTTGCGCTTCAGTTCTCCCTCATGGGAAGTCGCCATTTGCACGTCCTCGTTTTAATTCGCTTGACTGCGCCGGTCGCGTAGGATTTTCTTCAACCGGCGTACTCCAATCAAATGGCAAGTATCCAACCAGTCAAGCAAGCGCCCATGCTCGCGCTCGCTACCACCAGCGGAACCGACATCCGCGCAAGCTGACTCAAGCGGGGGACACGATGTACTTTTTTCGCGGCTTCATACTCGCACTTCACATCTTCGGCGTGATCTTCTGGATGGGCGGCCTGCTGATGATCGCAAGCCTGCTCTCGCGCGTGCCCGAAGAAGTCGGACTGCCCAAGGAGCGCTTTCTCGGCGTGGCGCGCGGCCTGTTCGAAAGCGCGACCAACCTCGGTGCCGCCATCACCATCATTCTCGGACTTCTGTTGATCATTATGAATCCGGTGGTGCTGCGGCAGGGATGGCTCCACGCGAAGCTGCTGCTGGTCGCGATCCTGCTATTTTATCACGTGCGGTTTTATCGCCGGATCATTTTTCTCGAGAACCACCCGAGCCAGTCATCGCGCAAGGAATTTCGCGTAGTCCACGGAATGGTAAGCGCGCTGCTAATCGCGATTCTGGTGCTGGCAGTGATCAAGCCCTTCTAGCAGAAGCCATTTTTCCAATTGCCTCGCCCGTGAGGGGAGAGGCAATTCCCCAGATCCTAGAAGCGGTCTTTTAATTCGCGGGTCTTTGCGAAGATTGCGATCGGATCGTCGGCTACCGACGGGTCGCGCTGTTTCAGGTTCGCCTTCAATTCGGGGCTGTCAGTCCGCAGAAACGGATTGGTCTTTTTCTCGTCGCCGATCGTTGACGGCACCGTGAACTTATTCTCGGCGCGGGTCTTTACGCTCCAATCATGCTTCTTCTTGAGCGCCTCGTTGTGCGGCTCGAGCGTCAGCGCGAAGCGTAGATTTTTCTCCGTGTACTCATGCCCGCAGTAGACCTGCGTCGAGTCGGGCAGCGATGCGAGCTTCTTCAGCGACGAGACCATCGTCGCCGCCTTGCCCTCGAACACCCGGCCGCATCCACCGACGAACATGGTGTCGCCGGTGAACACCGCACTGAGCGTTGGAAAATAGTAGGCAACGTGCCCATTGGTATGCGCGGGGATTCCGATCACGCGGCCTTCGAGCGCGCCGATTCGAACATTGTCGCCATCTGCCACCGGATTTGTCAGCGCGGGAATCTTGCCGCCTTCCGCGCTGGCGCCGTACACCTTGACCCCCGGCACCTTCGACGCGAGGTCGCTGTTGCCGCCGGAATGATCGCCGTGCCAATGCGTAGTCAGCACCGCGACGACTTTCGCGCCGTGCGATTTCGCCGCCGCGATCACAGTGTCAGCCTCGGCGCAATCGACCACCGCACATTCCTTGCTGCTGTCGTCGATCACCAGGTACGCGTAGTTGTCTGATAGCTGGGGGACGATGACTATCGGCATCGCGATACTCCTTGCTGCTAGACGCCTACGATATTATAGCCCACATCGACGTAGAGCGTCTGGCCGGTGACGCCGCTGGAAAAATCGCTGAGCACGGCGGCCGCCATCTTGCCGACCTCCTCGACTTTCATCGCGCGGCGCAGCGGCGCCCGTGCCTCGACCTCGTGCTGCATCGAGTGGAAGTCGCGGATTGCCGACGATGACAGTGTGCGCGCGGGCCCGGCGCTGAGCGCGTTGACGCGGATGTTCTTGCTTCCCAGGTCCACCGACAAATAGCGCACGCAGGCTTCCAGAGCCGCCTTGGCGACGCCCATCATATTGTAGTTGGGGATTGCGCGGACCGCGCCGAGATAGCTGAGCGTCAGGATCGAGCCGCCGCCGCGCGCCTCCATCAGCGGTTCGGCCGCGCGCGCGAGCGCGACCAGCGAGTAGGCGCTGATTTCCAGCGACCTGGCAAAATTGGCGCGGCTCACCGTCAAAAATCGATCGCGCAGATCTTCGCGCTCCGCAAACGCGACCGCATGCACGAGCAGGTCGAGCCCGTCCCATTTTTTTCTGAGCGCCGAGAACACCGCGTCGATTTGCGCGTCGTTGTTCACATCGAGCTCGCCGATCACGTCCGCCTCGATTTGCGCCGCCAGCGGCCGCACGCGCTTCTCGAGCACCTCGCCCTGGTACGTCAACGCGATCTCGGCGCCTTCCGCCGCCAGCGTCTGCGCGATCGACCACGCCAGGCTCTTGTCGTTCGCGACGCCGACGATCAGCGCCCGCTTGCCCTGTACTATGCCCATGGAATGTATCTTTACTGCGAAAGGTGTGCGGCGCTCAAACCTTGATCTTCATCCCGTCGTAGCCCATTTCAAGCGCGATCTCACTCTCGCGGCTCAGCACTTCGCGCCCGAGATGGGTGAGCACCATGCGATGCACGTTGAACTTGTCGCGATTCGCTGCGAGCAGCGGATAGTTGAGATGAAAATTGAGATGCACGCTCTCGTAGTAGGTGCATTCGCACAGAAACAGATCGGCGCCGTCGGCGAGCTCGACCAGCTCGTCGTTCCATCCGCTGTCGCCCGAGAACACGATCGCCTTGCCGCCGCCGTCAATTCGCAGCGACAGCGAGATGTCGGGCTTGGTATGCGGACTGCGAATCGCACTCACCTTGAATTTGCCCAGCCGCGTCGATCTGCCCGGTTCGAGCACGACGAACTTCAGCTTGTGCTTGACCTTGTCGAGCTCGAAATGCGGGAACATCGTGCGCATCAGCATCCAGGTCCGCTCCTCGAGCTTGGGCGGCCCCGCGATGGTCAGCATCTTCCTGCGATGCGTCTCCCACATGTAGTCGAGAATCAGAAACGGCAGACCGCCGAAGTGGTCGCCGTGCAGATGGCTGATCAGCAGCAAATCGAAGCTGTCAGTTGAGACGCCGCCGCCCTTGAGCGCCTGCATCAGGCCCGGACCCGCTTCGAGCAGCACGCGCCCGCTCGGTGCGTCGATCAGATAACCGGATTGTGAACGGCCATAGCTGGCGAAGGCATCTCCGGTGCCCATCAGCGTCACGGTCACCGCCGCACCCTCACCATTCAACGCCGTAGGATTCTCATTCATTCAGGCGGCCTATGCTATTATCATCGGCTCAGGCGCGCAAACCAGGGAGTAATGCAAAATGAAACAGGTGAAAATCGGGGTTGGCTTCGGGTTGTGGCGGCTCGGGATGCCATCGGCGGAGACTATTGCGCGCGTGGCAGAACGCGCCGAGGATTGGGGCCTCGATTCCTTCTGGCTGTCCGATCACCTGCTCGCGCCGTCGCCGGAACTCGACGTGGTCGCAACGCTGTCGCTGCTGGCCTCGCGTACTTCGCGCATGAAACTCGGGCCGAGCGTGCTGCTGCTCAACCTGCGCCATCCGCTGATGGTGGCGAAATCGTTCGCGTCGCTCGACTACCTGTCCAACGGCCGGATGGTGATGGCGGTCGGCACCGGCGCGAACCTCGCCGACTATGCCGCGTGCGGGATCCCGGTCGAGAGCCGCGGCAAGCGCCTCGACGAAGGCATCGAGGTGCTGCGCACGGTCTGGCGCGAGCGCGTCGCGAGCTATCACGGGCGCTTTTTCAACTTCGACAATGTCACGATCGAGCCGCGGCCGGCGGCGCGCACCAACAATGACTTCGGCACGATGGATATCTGGGTCGGCGGCCGTTCCGACGCGGCGCTGAAACGCGCGGCGCGCCTCGCCGACGGCTTCTTTGCGTCATTCCAGACGCCCGACGAATTCGGCGCGAGCATGGCGAAGATTCACGACTATGCGGCCGGCTACGGCCGCGCCAACGCGCACATCGAGTCGGGCTTGATTCTGCTCTGCCGCATCTCGTCGTCGCGCGAGCGCGCGCTCGAGGAGATGCGCCCGATGCTCACCGCGATGGGCCGCGGCGCGGAGGCCTACCTCGAGCGCACCGTTTACGGCTCGCCCGACGATGTGATCGAGCGCCTCAGCGAGTATGTTGCGAAGGGTCTCGACAAGTTTGTACTGTGGCCAATAGCGGAACCCGATGCGTGGCCGAAGCAAATCGAACTGGTCGGCCGCGAAATTGCCGCGCACTACGCCGCCGCCTGACAGATACGCGCGGATTAGTAGGGCGGGCCGCCGTGCCCGCCCTTCCGCAACCGCAACAGCGTTCGCAGCCGCGATGCTCGCGATTACTTTTGCGGGATGCGGCAATCCGGCGACGCCTCCAACGGCGCCGCCGAGCATCTATGCCAGTGCAGAGGACGTCGAGTTGAACTTTCGCGGCCGCACATTCGTGCTCGGTGACGACAACACAATCGCCGAAGTGCGGCCGCCCAACTGGCCCAAGGACAAGTTCCTCAAGCTGCCATTCTGGTTCGGAGTCAACATCCTCGTGCCGGGCGTGATGGCGCCGAAGGAAGGCGAGTTCTACGTCATCAGCGAGGCGGCGCTCGGCAAGCCGCTCGACGCGCCCGGCGAATGGATGATCGAAGCAGGCAGCTCGTTGGTGAAGAAGGAGACGGTGTTCATCACGACCCGTACGCAGTACCTCGGTCCGGGAAAAATTCTGCCGACCATCGTGCAGTACATGGGCAGGCGCCAGTTCACACGCCCCGACGGCACGGCCGTGCAAATCCCCGTGCTGCGCGAGGTTTCGTTGCCAATGAAATGGACGTTCGGCGGACATATCCCGGCGGACTACGCGAGATACCGCACATGATTCGCAGCGGCAGGAAGATAATCGTCGTGCTGGCGCTCGCACTCGTCGCTGTCTGCGCCGGATGCACTCCAGACAAGGCGCTCGATTTCGGACCGACCGGCGAGATCACGACGCCGCCCGACGATCAGTTGAGCCGCGACATCATGCGCGACTTCGCCGGCCGCGACTTCATCCTCGCCGACAACGATCACGAGGCGCACGTCAGCCTCACCGACTGGAAGCCGGGCCGCCGCATCGTCATGCCCTACTGGCTGGGCGTGAATCCGATCTACCCGGGATTTCTGCGCCCGACCGTCGGACATCTATATGTGATGAGCCAATCGACGCTGGTCCGCCCGCTCGACAATAGCGAATACCTGATCAGAGCCGGCTCGAAACTCTTCAAGAGCGACACCGTCTTCGAGACAACGCACACGCACTACACGGACACCGGCGGGATGCTGCCGACGGTAGTCCGCTTCGTAGGCACGCGCATAATCACGGTGCCAAAAGACGCCCCCGCCACCGGCACAATCACCGAAAAGGTCCCAGTACTGCGCGAAGTCTCAATGCCAATGCACACGACGCCCGATCAGGATCTGACAGGTTACGCAAAGTTCGAACCCGTCAAATAACCTGGCGAAGTTGCTACGCTGGTCCAGGAATCAGTCGATCGACGGAGGGTTAATCGCCAGATGTTATCGCACACCAAGTATCTCACTGTGAAGGTGCCCGAGCGGATGGAGTTCGTGAATATCACGGGCGAGGTTGAGAAGGCGGTTAAGGAAAGCCGTGTGCGCGAGGGGCTCTGTCTTGTTAATGCGATGCACATTACCGCGTCGGTCTTTATCAATGACAACGAACCGGGCCTTCATGAAGATTACAAGCGATGGCTCGAGTGGCTTGCGCCTTACGACCCGAGTCCCGAGCGCTATCATCACAATCGCAGTGGCGAGGACAATGGCGACGCACATCATAAGCGCCAGGTGATGGGCCGCGAAGTAGTAGTCGCGATAACAGCCGGCAAGCTCGACTTCGGCCCGTGGGAACAAATCTTCTACGGCGAATTCGACGGCCGCCGCTCCAAGCGCATCCTGATCAAAATCATTGGAGAGTAGCGTTCGCTAGGACTGAAACGTCCAAACTCGCAGCGGGCCGAGCGACTCGAAGCCCAGCACGTGCGCATTGCGGAGTTCGGCGCCGTGTTCATATCCGACAATCGGCGCGCCGGGAAATACC
>JBEKLS010000013.1:0-47370 GCA_050010075.1 Binatus sp. (SeqCode)
CCCACGCGGCCGGCAATCGGAGCGGTGATGTGGCAGAAGTCGAGCTGAACCTTGGCGAAATCGACCATGCCCTGGTCGTTTTTTACTGTGCCCCTGTCCTGCAGCACGAGCTTTTCCTGGTCGTCCAGGATTTGCTTTGCAATCGCGCGGCGTCCCCACGCGATTCGGTAACGCACGACGTCCATCTCCGCCTGCGCGAGCACATTTTCGTCTCGCTCGAGCGCACCTTCCGCCTGTAGAAGCGTTGCGCGGAACGGACGCGGATCGATATCCACCAGCGGGTCGCCCTTGGCTACCCGTTGACCCTCAATAAAGTGCACGGCAACGACCAAACCTGTCACCTGGCTGGTAATCGAAGCGGTGTAGACCGGGGTAACCGTGCCGATCGCGTCAAGGTAGACACCGATGTCCCCCTTGGTCGCCGTCGCACTCGTTACGGTGATCTTCTTCACCGCGGGTGCCGCTTTCTTCGAACCCATTAGGTGCCAGACGAGCAGGAACACCAGCGCCAGGAACAGTATCAACGCACTCCAGATGATGACCCGCATGGTATTGGGTCGCGGAGGTGGGACAGCAGGACCGCTCAGCTGATGGTCGGGACCGACGGCTGCACGCCCCTTCATCTCAGCTGGCAATCAGAATCTCCTTTTTCAAACAGCCCGAGCTTCGCCTCGACGCGAATGCTCTTCGCAGGAGCCGCTTCCTGGCATGGCTGCCTCAAGCGTCCCCATTATTGAATGTCGCCTTGGCACCTCGAAAGATCAACCTCCGTGGGCAGTTCAACAACGCGGAAAGTCATTTTGGGCCGAAGTCGTCGCTCGAAACTGTACGTTGGCGCTTACCGCTGCTATATCTGTGTTGCAGTGTTCTGGATGACGCCGATCTCAAACTGAGGTGAAACCAGAGCGTCCCGTGCTACCTCGTCATTGATGGACATTCTCTCCGGCCTCGCCAAATGGGATGGACAAATTCACCGAGAGAAACCGCAACGATCCTGCTGCTCGCCTCAGAGCCGCTGGTTCGCACCATTCTGACAGAAGCGCTGCAACACGCTGGCTATGTAGTCTCGGCGACCGGTAGTTTCGGGTCTGCCGTCGACCTGCTCGCCGACGGAGGGATCGATATGCTGATCATACGTCCCCACGTCGACACCATGTCCGGTTACGAGGCCGCCAAATATCTGCACGCAAGAAACCCCGACATGGCCGTGCTGATCGTATCCGGTCTCCCGGATGATGACCGGATTAAATATCGCGATGACCTTGAAGGATTTAAGAGATTTCCTCAGCCTTTTACCGCCGCTCAACTGTTAGACAAAGTTGATGAGGTCCTGAAGACCGCGAAGGAACGAGAGGCACACACCTAAGTATATCAGTTGCCGATTCCCTCGCTGTGCCTCATCAAATACTGCCCTGCTGAACACGCGCAAACTGTCGGATAATCTGCCTCTTGTTCACGAATCATGAAGCCGTGATCGACACAGTGCTGCAGGGATTTATTTCATGAGGAGCAGGGAATTTCCTTCTTAGAACAGTGAAGCCGTTTCGGCGGTAGTCTATCAAACCGTTTCGGTCTGATTCGTTCTCGCGAACGCAGGACTGAGTCCAATTGCAGGTGCGAGGTCGCGATCTTCGAAACCTGCGATCTTTTTTTTACGCCAGAAATAAACCGGGATCGCGCACGACACGATCACAAGGCCGAATACGCTGTACCTGGTTTTTACCATCAGCAGATCGATAAAGATCGCGAGCGATCCCAGCAGGTGCAACGCGGGAACCCACGGATAGCCCCAAACGCGATAGGGCCTCAGCGCTTGCGGATGCCTGTAGCGCATCACGAACACGGCCGCGATTCCCAGCACGCCGAACAGCGAACCGGCGCCGCCCATATAGTTGAGCAAGTCGCTGAAGTCGCCGGACAAAACGAGAACGCTGCCCCAGAATGCCTGAATCGCGAGCGCATAGCCGGGGACTGACGCGTCGTTGAGGCGCGTTGCGATGCGGAAGAAGACCCGGTCATGCGCCATCGCGTACATCAACCGCGCGCCACCCAGGATCAAGCCGTTGAGACATCCCAGCGTCGAGACCATCACCAGCACTGCGGTCAGCGCGGCGCCGGTCGATCCCCACATCACCTGCATCGTCGCCGCTGCCACGCGGTCCGATTGAGCGCCCGAGATGCCGCGGCCGAACGCGTCGGCGGCTGCGGGATTGCCAACCAGCGGAAGCTGCGCCAGGTATGCGACGTTGATCAGCAGGTACAGCAGGATCACTACCCCGGCGCCAGTGATTAGTGCGAAGGGCAGCGAGCGGCCGGGATTTCGCACCTCGGCGCCGAGCGCGATCAGATTCTCCGAGCCGCCCAGCGAGAACATCGCGCCGATCATCGCGGCGCCGAACGCAGGCAGAATCGCAACCGACAATCCACCGTGTCCGAGGAAAGCCTGGCGGCTGCCGAAGTTCGCGTGAAGCGCGGCGTGATTGGGCAGCACTGCGAGCGCAAGCACTACAATCAAAATCAACGCGGAGACTTTTGCGACGGCGAATAGATTCTGCACGGCGCGGCCCGCATGAAGTCCGCGGATGTTTGCGAATGTCAGCGCCGTTATCAGTGCGATCGCGACTACCCGCTCGCCTTGAAAAGTTGCGAGACCCAGATGCCATTGCGAATGAATCGCCGGAATCAATATCGCCAGGTATTTGGCGAATACTATCGAGACCGCGGCGACCGAGCCGGTGTGCACCACCGCGACTATTGTCCAACCGAACAGGAATGCGCACAGGCCGCCGTACGACTCGCGCAGGAAAACGTACTGTCCGCCCGCGACCGGCATCATGGCGGCCAGTTCCGCAATCGTGAGCGCGCCCGTGAGACTCATCAATGATGCGGCGATCCAGACGAGCAGCAATAGCGCCGGCGAGTGAACCTCGCGCGCGATGCCGGCCGAGACGATGAAGATGCCCGAGCCAATGGTGGTGCCCGCAACGATCGAGAGCGAATCGAAGAGGGACAAGCGGGGCTTAAGAGTCGAATTCGACACGGTTTTCTCTGAATACCAGTTATTCGACCGATTTACTCGATTAACTGAACTGAAGCAACCGGGAGCGGCGGGCCGAGGCTGCTGGCGTGTTAGCGCGCGGTCATCGATTTGTCGCGAATGGAGTGGAATTCGTCGTCACGATACCAGTCGGGCCACGCTTTTCAGCTTGGAGCAGATTCAAATCAGAAAGCCCCATTCGAGCAGCACTCGCGCCTGAGTCCCGTCGTTGCCGTCAGGCCCGAAGGCCGCACGGGCCGCGATGTGATTTGCGCCAACGAAGGAAAACTCGGCCCGGCTGAAAAATCGCTTGTATTGATAGGTTGGGGTGACAGTGACGGACCATGCCGTGCTGCCCGCGCCGTATAAGAGGTTCGGTGCGCCGTCCGAGACGCTCCCGGTGGAGAATATATATTCCAATCGCAAGGGCAGACTTATTCCCGCCAGACTAAGACCGAAGACCTTTGATGCCGAATCGAAGGTGTAGCTCGCTAACGTCGCGGCACCGTAGGTCGAGCCGTAATGCATGAGGCCAATCTGCGGTGTGCGGGGCACGTAGGTAAATTGCAGATAGGGCATCACGCTCCACGGACCGGATGTATGAGCGTAGTCAAGGTCGAAGATCTCCGAGTTGTTCTGAAACACAGGTGTCGCTGGGTGCGAAATGATCGTCGTCCCGGCGTTGCCGGCTCCGGTCAAAGTAAGCGTATCGCTACCGTCGATATTCCAGCCGAAAGAACCAGACAGCCAGCTGTATCGGCCCGAGTAGTAGCCATCATTCCAGGAGAGCGCCAAAGTACATGGGCCGATCGAATGGTTTACCTGGATAGCGCGATTAACTGAGTTCGATTGATTCCACAGAAGACCGCGTTCGATGTTCATGTTCTGAAGCGTGAACGTTTGTTCGAGCCCGGCGAGTGCTGAAAGTTTTCCAACCTCGATCGACCAGTCCTGAGTCGGGGCCAAGGTGACAAAAGCGAGAGGTACGGGGCCCCAGAGGTCGCTTATCGTGTTGATCGCATTCACATAGGGGGTGCCCAGTGACGGCTGCGAGTAGAAGCCAACCTGGACATAGAACTGCAGAATACCCTCAGGCTTTTGGATAAAGATCTGCGCGTTCGAGACGTCCACCTGTGTCGTGCTGTCGTCAGACTCAGGATGGGTCTGCCACTGGGCCAGCCCGCTGACCGCACCCGTTAGGTAGATCTTGCCGAAATGCTCAATGTCGAATGAAAACGGATTCGGGTTGGCGGTGAGGGAACCCTGCATGACGGGAAGTTGAAGAGCCGGCGTCGTCGTGCTCGCAGCTTGAGCCCATGCGCGCCCGACACCGTATGTCAGCAGGTTGAGGACCAAGAGCATCGCGACGATAAACTTCTTAAGCTTAACGTCTTTCAACGAGTAACCTTAGTAGGGATCGCCACGGAATGATCGCGACGGTCATGAGAGGTATCATCTTTGGATCGCCACTAGAAAGCCAAAGGTGCACAGCGTGCCGAAGTATGTCGGGCCCTCAAACGCGCTGTCTCAGTTTGACCGTCATCGATTTGTCGCGGATGGCGCGGAATTCGTCGTCGCGATACCAGTCAGGCCACACGTTGCTGTTGGCCAACTCGCGGCCGAATTCATAGTAGGCGTCGAGATCTTCGATCGGCCCCGACAGGTCCCAGTTCGGACTCCACTCATCGGAAGGCTGATGATAGCGATGCTCGCGGTAGTCGTCGCTCACTGCCTGGCCAGCGGCCGTTCCACCGTTGATGAGGTCGTGGCCGCCGGCGGGCGACAGCATTGGAACACCGACCTTGGCGAGACTGAAATGATCCGAGCGATAGAAGTGACCCTTTTCAGGTTCAGGATCAGGAGTCAGCACTCGATGCTGTTGGTTGAGCACTTGAGCCAGCAGGTCTTCGAGCTGCGACGAGCCGAGGCCGACCAGCACGAGATCGTGCGCGCGTCCTTCGGGGATGTTCGCGTCGAGGTTGATGCCGCCGACGATGCGATTGAGCGGCCACAGCGGATGCTCGCCGAAATATTCCGAACCGAGCAGCCCCTGTTCTTCCATCGTCCAGGAAATGAACGCGATCGAGCGCTGCGGACGCAGCTTGCTATGCGTAAATGCCTCCGCAATTTCCAGGATGCCGGAAACTCCGAGCGCGTTATCGACCGCCCCGTTGTAAATCTTGTCCGGCCCCGCAACATCGGGCTTCACGCCCAGGTGATCCCAATGGGCGGTGTATAAGATGTAGTCGTCGGGATGTTTCGTCCCGCGCACCACGCCCACCACGTTGCGCGAGGTTATATAGGTGATCGTCGAGTGCGCTTGCACGCTCAGCGTTTCACCGGTCAGCGGCACCGCTTTGAATCCATGCTTATTGGCGGCTGCTTTGAGCTGATTGTAGTCGAGTCCCGCGCGCTTGAAGAGATCGCGCGCCGTGTCCAGCGTGATCCAGCCCTCGATCGGCACCATGCTCGAGTTCTTGTCGGCCGTTTTCAGCCACGACCGTGCGCCCGAATTCGAGTTACGCACGACCTGCCAGCCATAGGCGGCCGGCCCGGTCTCGTGCACGATGATTGCCGCCGCCGCGCCGTAGCGCGCCGCTTCTTCGAACTTGTAAGTCCAGCGGCCGTAGTAGGTCATCGTCCTGCCCTTGAAGAAGTTGGGGTCGGGATGCGCGTCTTCGTTGCCGGGGTCGTTGATCAGGATGACGACCGTTTTTCCTTTCACGTCGACGCCGGCGTAGTCGTCCCACTTATATTCCGGCGCGACCACGCCGTAACCGACGAAGACCAATGGTGACGAGGCCAGGTTGACCGTGTCGCGCGCGAATTGCGGACTCCAGTAAACGGTGTCGTCGGGGAATTTTGGCGTGAGCGCGCCATGCGGCGTGTTGAAGGTGAACGCAGACTTCGCAGCGTCGAGAGTTATCGTGACAGCCGGCACCGGCTGGAAGTAACTGCCGTGATTGCCGGGCCGCAATCCGATGCGTTTCATCTCGTCCGCGATCCAATCCGCGGCCGCTTCGCCCGCAACCGTTCCCGGACCGCGCCCCTGAAACGAGTCGTCGGAGAGCGCCTTGTCGCGGGCCGAGAGATCGGCGGCCGTGATCGCGGCGGTCGTCGCCGGATGCGCCGGATACTGCGCGAATGATCGCAGCGGGGAAAGCGAAAGCGCAAACGCAAGTACGAGTGCGAACGAGGTTAGGTGTCTAAGTCTCACTCGGCTTCGAAACAGTTCTGAAATGCCTTCGCCGACGCCTGATCGGGAGTAAGCTGGCCGTCACTATACACATCGCGCGCCGCGGAGTTCACCTCGTCCGACGATTTCACCGGCTGCTGATCCTTCGGCGTGAAAGCAACTGTCCTGTCCGGGGAAGCTCCCGCATCGCCAGTCTTGGCCACGGCCCCGGCCTGGTCGGAAGCAGCGATACAGCCAGCCAGCCTGTCGGTATCGCCGGCGAGCGCTGGGGTCCCCAGCGAAGCCGCGACGAGAATAATCAAAAGTGCAGCGATCCACGTTTCGGCCGCGCGACCGCCCGGCACGGCCTGACGAGTGAGGTTCTCGGCAAGTTCGCGCGCGATCTCGCGCCCAGCACCCGCGTCTTTCGAACCGACGGCCAGGAACAACCCGCCCAAAAAAAGGCCCAGCACGACGCTGCCAAGAGCAGCGAACAGGATCGACACTAGCCAGTCCGCGTAAAGGTCCTCGCGGCTTGCGGCCCTTGGCGGCAAGTCGGGGATCGTCGATTCATCGGCGGCTTGAGAAGAGATTTTTGCCATGGCGGAAGCTCCTCTTGCTTCTGCGAATATATTCTTATTTAGTCGATAGCTATACTGGATTGATAGCGAACATATTCAAGAAACTGCGCTGATGCAAGCTCAACATGTACTTGACTTATAACTCCATTAAATCCATTGTCTGACTCGTCTGTATTCAATCTCAACCGGGTGGATGACGAGTTACGCCGAGACGAAATCGCATGAAATCGCGTGACGCGTTGTGCACGGCTCTGTTCGCGTTCGCGCTCGCATGCACCGCGCTCGGGATTTCGATCGCTGCTGAACGCCAGCTGCCGCCCGATGCGCCCCTGTCAGAGCTGAGAATCGGATATCAGAAGGGCGGTCCGCTCCTCATCTTGAAGTCGAGCGGGAGGCTCGACGCGCGCCTGGCGGCCTTGGGCGTTCAGGTGCGATGGGCCGAGTTTCCGTCAGGTCCTCCGCTGCTCGAGGCGCTCAACGCTGGTGCGTTGGATTTCGGCGTGTCCGGCAACGCAGCAACCGTCTTCGCGCAGGGAGCAGCGGACTCGCAGTTGGTTTACGTCGCGACCGAAGTCCCCAGCTCGCATGGTGAAGCGATCCTGGTGCCGGCGGATTCGCGGCTGCGCACGCTCGCTGATCTCAAGGGCAAAACTGTCGCCTTCACCCGCGCATCCAACGCGCATTTCCTCCTGATTCGCGCGCTTCAGAGCGCTCACCTCGGCCTGGGCGACATCCGGCAGGCGAATCTCTCGCCCACCGACGCCCGCGCGGCACTCGAGAGCGGCAGCGTCGACGCGTGGGTCATTTGGGATCCGTTTTACGCCGACGCTCAGTTGAATCTGAAAGCCCGGGTGCTGGCCGACGCGACCGGCCTCGTCGATGACCTCGTCTTCTACGTTTCGACGCGGCCCTTCGCCGAAAAACATGGACGCATCCTCGAAGCCGTGATCGACGAAATCGAAAAGACCGATCAGTGGATGCAGGCTCATCCGGTCGACGCGGCGCGACAACTGGCCGACGCGACCGGGCTGCCGGTGAACATCTGGCAGACCTCGATTTCGCGTCATAACTACGGCATCCACCCGGTCGTCCAAAAAATGATCGACGCACAGCAGAGCATCGCCGACGCGTTCTACTCGCTCGGACTGTTGCCCGCGAAAGAAAACGTCGCCAATGCAGTGCTGTGCGACGGCCAGCCGCAAAGCGAGGACATCGTGCTGTGCCGCGAAAACAGTGGAGGCCCTGCGAAGTGAAGCCGGGCTGGCCGCGTCGCGCCGCGAAACGAGTCGCACCGTGGATTGTGCCGGCGCTGATCGTCGCCGCATGGCAGCTGCTCTCGCAATCGGGTTACATCCCCGCCCGCATTCTGCCGGCGCCGTCGGCGGTGGTTGCGGCCGGAGTTCGGCTGACCAAATCGGGAGAGCTGTTCGAGCACATCCGGATGAGCGCGCAGCGCGCCGCGCTGGGCTTTCTGGTGGGCGGCACGATTGGCTTCGGCCTCGGCGTCATCAGCGGCGTCTCGTCGCTCGGCGAGAACCTGCTCGACTCGAGCGTGCAGATGATTCGCAACGTCCCGCATCTTGCGCTGCTGCCGTTGATCATTCTGTGGTTCGGCATCGACGAGTCGGCGAAGATCGTGCTGGTCGCGCTCGGCGTTTTCTTTCCGATCTACATCAATACCTTTCACGGCATCCGCAACACCGATCCGCACCTGCTCGAGATGGCGCGCGTGTACGGGCTCAGGCGCTTCGCTCTTTTCCGGCACGTCGTGTTTCCAGGCGCACTGCCGTCGATCATGGTTGGCGTCAGGTATGCGCTCGGCATCGCGTGGCTGACGCTGATTGTCGCCGAGACAATCGCGGCAACCTCGGGCATCGGCTATCTCGCGATGAACGCGCGCGAGTTCATGCAGACCGACATCGTCGTCCTCGCGATCCTGCTGTACGCGATCCTCGGCAAGCTGTCGGACAGCGCGAGCCGGGTGGTCGAAAGAAGATTGCTCCGATGGCATCCCGCTTACCGGGCGTGAATGCGGATGCGGATTCAAATCTCAAATCTGTCGAAGAGCTATGACGCGCGTCCGGTCCTGCGCGACATCAACCTGAGCATTGCGTCGGGCGAGTTCGTGGCGGTCGTCGGCGCCAGCGGTTCGGGCAAGAGCACTTTGTTGCGCATGCTGGCAGGCCTCGAGAATCCCGACGACGGCAGCGTCCTGTTCGAAGGCAAACGTGTGCCGGGCCTCAACCGCGACGCGCGGATCATGTTTCAGGATGCGCGCCTGCTGCCGTGGCGGCGGGTCATCGACAACGTCAGGCTCGGCCTCGCGCGCTCGGATCACGATCGCGCCGTCGATGCGCTCAGAAAAGTGGGCCTGCCGGATCGCGATCGCGAATGGCCCGCGATTCTGTCCGGCGGGCAGCGCCAGCGCGTCGCTCTTGCGCGCGCGCTCGCGAGCAATCCGCGGCTGATGCTGCTCGACGAGCCGCTCGCCTCGCTCGACGCGCTGACCCGCATCGAGATGCAGCGCCTGATCGAAGAGCTGTGGCTCGAGAACGGCTTCACCGCCGTGCTGGTTACGCACGACTGCGCCGAAGCGGTCGCACTGGCCGATCGCGTGCTGATGCTCGAGTACGAAACCATCGCGATGGAATTGCGGGTGCCGCTGCCGCGCCCGCGCGATCGCGGAGATCGCCAATTCGCCGCGCTCGAAGGCCAGGTCCTGCACCGCATCCTCGGCCGCGGTGTGGCGTCATCGGCGAGCGAATCGAATCAACCCCGAATATTGCGCAGCGCCCGATAGCGCCCTTCTCACTTCGCCTGCGCTCGCACGAATTCGCCGATTCGATCGACCGCCTGCCGCCCTTCGTCCAGCATCGGCGCAAAGATCTGCCAGACGTGAATCATCCTTTCCCACTGCTCGAGCGTGACCTTAACTCCCGCCTTGGTCGCGCGCTCGGCAAATCGCGTCGAGTCGTCGAGCAGCGTCTCCGAAGTGCCGACCTGGATCAGCAGCGGCGGTAGTCCCGTCAGGTCGGCATACAGCGGCGCCGCCAGCGGCGTGCGAGGATCCTTGCCGTTGAGATACAGCTTTGCGATACCGATGTTCTCCTTCTGAACGATCGGATCTTCAGCGGCCTTGGTTTTCATCGACTCGCCAAGACCTTCGAGATCCACCATCGGCGACAACAGCACTCCCGCCGCCGGAATCGGCAGTCCCGCATCGCGAATCGCAACCAGTGTCGCCGCAGTGAGCCCGCCGCCCGCCGAGTCTCCGGCGACGACGATGCGCGCGGGCGCTGCGCCTTGCGCCAACAGCCAGCGATAGGATGCGATCGAATCCTCGACGGCGGCTGGGAACGGATGCTCAGGTGCGAGTCGATAGTCAATTACCAGAACGCGAGCCTGCGCCGCGCGTGAAAGATTGGCCGCAAAGGAACGGTAAACTGCGGGCGAGCCACTAACGTAACCGCCACCGTGCAGATAGAGGATCACGCGTCCTTCATCGACGTCAGGAGTGATGCACCATTCTGCCTTTACCGAGCCGGCCAGAACCGGGTCGAATTTCGCGGCTGGGTCGACGGGAAGCATCTGACCCATCTGTTCCGTCGCGGCACGCATCGCTTTGATGTCGCCATTGGCGAGTGGCGGACTCGATTTGATCAGACCGACAAGACTCTCGAGCTGCTGAATCGACATAGCGGATCACCTCTGAACCGCACTATCGCTCGGTACCAGGAGCGGTACAACTAGCCAAGATGTGATTCTATGTTGCATAATCGCAACAATGGATCTGAATCGAATCAAGGCCTTCGCCAGCGTCGTCGAGACCGAGAGCTTCACCGCGGCAGCCGACGCGCTTGGTACCAGCAAATCGGCCGTGAGCCGCGCCCTTCAAAGTCTCGAGAAAGACCTCGGGGTCAGATTGATGCAGCGGACCACACGCAAGCTGAGCCTCACCGCCGCCGGGCGCGCATACTTTGAGGGCATTAGAGGACCGCTCGCGGGGTTGGACGAAGCGACGAGCCTGGTGAGTGCGATGGACAAGGAGCCGCGTGGAGTCGTACGCATGACGGCGGCGGATCTCGGAACACAAATCCTTCCGCAGATAGTGCGCGACTTCGTCACGCGCTTTCCCGGGATTCGCATCGAGCTCTCTCTTACGGCCAGGGTCGTCGACCTTATCGAAGAGGGTTTCGATCTGGCGTTGCGGTCGGGCCGCTTGCGTTCTTCGTCGCTCATCGCGCGACGTATTGGAAAACAGAACTCCGGACTATACGCGAGTTCGGAGTACCTCCAGCGGCGAGGGCGCCCGCGAACAGTTCTGGAACTGCCTGATCACGACTGCATCGTGATCAGGCGGCCGGAAGCCACCGAAGGAAGCGGCTCGACCTGGAGCCTCTACCGGGGAGAACACCGGCAATCTGTCTCCGTTGGAGGACCGCTTTCCGTCGACGATTTAATGGCCGCGTGGGAGGCGGTTCGTCTCGGCCTCGGGATAGGACTTATTCCGACGTTTGGTTCGTTCACCACGGGCCTGATACGCGTTCTCCCAAAATACTCGTCGCTCCCAGTACCAATCAGCCTGGTATGGCCATCGCGGCGGCTGGAACCCGCCCGGGTGGTGATCTTCCGGGAGTTCCTGCTTGCCGCGCTGAGCAGAGCGATCTAGCCCGGCGGCATAGCTACCTGCCGCGTAATACGGCATCGCACTCGGCACCAAAGATTCCAAAATCAATCAGCCGCTTCGGGCATTGGCTCCAGCCGTGGCGCGGCCTCATGCATGGCGTCGGGGCCAAGAAAAACGACGCCACCGAGTAGCGACAAAATCAGCAAGCCGGCCGCCATCAGGTATGCTGCATGAAATCCGGATATCGTGGCGCTTACGCCCGCGCTGACGTGAGCTCGCCTGGCGGCATCAAAGACGCCGGCCAACGTCGGAATCCCAAATGCTATGCCTAACTGTTCCAGCGTAAAGTTCAACCCATTGGCAACGCCCTGCTCACTCTCCGGCAGATTGGCGGCGGCGGGAATTTTCACTGCGACGATCGCCAGCGTGTCACCAATGTTCATCAGCACGATGCCGGGCAGGATTCCGGTCGCGTACCGCGTGGCCGTGGACAGGAAAAAATACGACGACGCGGACATCAGCACGACTGGGACGCCCAGGAGTAGGGTCGCGCGCGCTCCCAGTCGACCGAAGGCCAACGGCAGGCTGAGCGAGGTGACGATCGATACGATCGCGAATGGAATCATCGCCAGGCCGGTGCTCTGCGCCGAGTACTTCAGCACGTCCTGCATGAACAACTCGACTTGATAGACGACTCCGGTACCGCTCGCCGCGAGGAAGAATGCGACAACGCTCCGATTGCGTTGCGCCTGCTCAGCAGACGGGCCGGCAGTATCGGTGTGGGATGCCGACGGGTGAAATATCCAAATATGGCAAACGAAAATAGAGTTGCGAGTCCTAGCGACTGCGTCGCCGTCGAGGCTAGCCCCTCACTAAGCGCATGAGTCACAAACAGGATCAGAAGGCCGAAGGCCAGCGTTGAAAAGATTGCGCCACCATAGTCGAAGGCGCCGTTGCCTTCGCGCTCTTCATCCAATGGAAGTTTCGCGAGACATTGCCAGGTTAGAAATGCGGATACTAATACATTCAGCAGGATAGTTAATCGCCAGTTGTAACCGGAGACGATGCCGCCCAGGATGTCACCGGCCGAGACTCCCGCGCTAACAAACAATCCATAAACACCTAGCGCCGCATGCCTCTCGCGCCCCTCAGGAAAGAGCACATTCAACTCGGCCAGCGCAGCCGGGCATATCAGCGCAGCACCGACACCTTTGAGCGCACGCGCGACGAGAAATACAAAATGGCTCGACGCGGCGGAATTAGCGATCGAGAAGACCAGAAAGATCCAGAGTCCCAGCGTCAAGATGCGCTTGCGTCCATAAAGGTCTGCCAGCGTCCCGCCGAGCAACAGAAACCCGCCATAGGTCAGTCCGTAAGCGCTGTAGATCCAGGGCGCGGCCGAGCTCGAGAAATGCAACGCGTCCCGAATTGTCGCGGTCGAGATCGTGACGGTCGCAAAGTCGAATATGACCATGAACTGCGTAAGGCATAGCAGAATCAGCGAGCGGCCTTTCGCAGACGACAGAAAAGGCGCCGCCGGGGTCATTGGTGCTACCTGGCCGACGCTTCGGTGCGGATCTGCGCGGCGCTTTTTAGATCGTCCGCCGCTAACTGCTCATAGTACTTGGCTAGCCGATTGGATCTCTGCGCGGCGTGGGTTCCCCACTTGTACGCTGTTCTGCTCTCGTAGTCCTGGGCGTATTTGCGATACTTCGCAGCCTCTGCCTTCGCAGCCTGAGCTTGTTGTTCGTACGCTGCGGCCAGAGTCTCATTCTGAGCAGGCGTTCTTGAAGGATTTTGCTCCAGCGCGTCGATAGCATCCTGGTTGGCAAAAGGATCCTGCGCGTAACCCGCCGGAACAGCGGTCAGTATTCCTAGCATCGCGGCTAAGGACAGAGTTGCGATTGAGCGGACCAATAGCCTTGTCATTGCGTAGTCACCTTTCAGATCAAATTTCAAGGTTGTGAGAGCTAGATCAGCCCGTGGTTCGCGGGTTTGATTCCGTTGAGGTAGTAGTTGCCGACCGCATACGTCTTCCATCGTGAAGGATCGTGAAGGGTATGGGTCCGGGCGTTGCGCCAATGGCGGTCGAGATCGAGTTCTGCGAGTGTCGCGCTGGTCCCCGCCAGCTCGAAAAGGTCATTGCTGACTTCGAGCGCCGCCCATTCGGCCGCTTGCTTGGCTTCCGCCACCGCGATCGATGCGAGCGCTGCCGAGTCGGCGTTGAGCTCGCGCTCCGCAGCATCAAGCAACTCCGCCGCACGCCGCAACATCAGCTTCGCCGAGTTAACCTTGATGGACAGCTCGCCGAAGCGCCGAACGATAAACGGATCGTCAGCCGGCTTGTCCACTTTAGCCTCGAACCAGTAGCGCACTTTCTTACGCACGAACTCGCGCGTGTCCTCGAGCGCCCCCTCGGCGATTCCGACATCGATGGCGACATGGATAATCTGACCATAAGCCCCAAACACTTGGGGTCCCTCATAGGTCTTGTAGTGCGGAATGACCCACTCGGGCGGGACGCGAACGTCCTTCAGGATAGCGGTGCCGCTGGCCGTAGTACGCTGGCCCATTCCGGACCAATCATCGCGTACCTCGACGCCCCTGGCGCCGCGCGGCACGTAGGCGATAAGAAGACGATTCGCTGCGTCGTTGCCGAACACCGGAAGCCAGTCGGCTATAAGCGCTCCGGTCGTGTAGAACTTTTCGCCGTTGACGATGAAATCGCCACTCGGCTGGCGCATAACGGTCGCGCGCAAATCAAAGACATGCCTGGTCCCTCTTTCCGAAAGGGCGTTGCCCAGACGTTTTCCATCGAGGAATTGCCCAAAGAAAAAGTTCTTCTGACCTTCAGTGCCGTCGAGCTCGATCGATTTCACGAAACAGAAATGATTCTGCGGAATCTGTCCAATGTTAGGATCGCCCTTGGAAAGGATCCTGAACACCTCCGTCAGGGTTACATTCGATACTCCCGCGCCGCCGTAACTGCGGGGCACGCCGACAGCAAGCAGTCCACTGGCGGAAAGCTCGTCGAGTTCCTTGCGAGGAATTATCCGTTCACGATCACGTTGAACCGCACCCGCCGCGAACTGCGCGGCAAAGTGCTCGGCGGCTTCGATCGCTTCGCGATCCGACTTGATGATATGTGCCACGCTGCTCAACTCCGGCTGCTACTTCAAGGCCTGACGCTGTAACGCGCCCGGGGTCAGCCAGTCATTGATCTTGAGACCCGTGTTGGCCGAGAATTTCTGACCGTTCAAATCGTTAAAGTCGAAAATATTGTCGTGGTAGTCATTCTGCAGGTCGGCAAACACGATCCCGCTGCGGCAAGGGATGGCATTTCCAGCCTTGTCTTTCGACCCCGTGTCGCCAAAGTAAAAGACTATGAACTTCCAGAGCTTGCCGCCTTTATCATAGATGTCCGCCACCTGCGCACGCCCATAGATGGCGTCGTAGTAAACGCGTTTCTTGCTGTAAGGGCATCCATCGATGTGGCAGACTCCGTCGATGACTAGAACCTCAGGTCTCAGCTCCCAGGTCGAGCGCGGATATTTTGCTTCGCTGTATGCGTGCACGAATTCGTCAGGCTTCCTGCCTTGTTCGTTTGCACGACCACCTATGTTGTCGGGAGAAGGTCCTAACAACGGCTTTGTGGCTACCAGATCCCACGACCAGGTAAGCAGTGGATCACCCTGGATGTAATACTCGCTGACCGTTCCAACGCTATAGGGACCTACCGGATCGAACCGATCGTTGCTGGGGAATTTGCGCACTCTTTTCAGGGTCGGGATGTAGCCATCGGTAGTCGGCATTTTGTCGCCATCATAGTAGACGCTGTTCATGACCGAGGTTCCGAAATCATCGAAGGGCGACAGCAACACGACCGAAGTGCGAAGAAGGTAATCCTTGAAATCTTCGTCAACCGGAATGGGATCGACGGCCACCCGACCTACAGGCTGGATATTCACCGAAACGCTGTCGCTGTTGCGCATCACCGACCCGCCCTGGTCGACGATTACTTCCTTGACGATTGTGAAAGAGTCGTCCAGTCCGAAGTAGTTAAAGAAGTGATTCCACATCGCTTCGAGCGCGGTGTTGGCCTTGGCAAAAGGATAGCCGCCGATCCATGGCTGTCCGCTCTTGGTCCAGAGCTGGCCCTTGGAATCGAGTATCGCCTGCCCCTGGTTCTTAAGCGTCGCATCGACCCAGGGGACCGGTACCAGCGCCTGCGGCTTGAGATTAGCCTCTGCGATTTTGATCTCGCGACCGTGAAGCAGCTCGGCGTACAGTCCTTCGGGCGCGAAGTCCTTGACCAGGTCAGCATTGTCCTTATTGATAATATCGCCGGGTTTGACTCTTCCGTGCGAATATTTTTCGATCGAAAGAATCTCGTCGGGATAAGCCGCGCTCGCATCCTTGCCGGCGCCTATAAGTGGAAGCACAGGCTGCAGCAGGCCTGCTCCGATGAACGTGGCGCCGGCTTTTAGAAACTGTCTTCGGTTAAGTGTTATGATGTTGCTCATTTGTCGTCCTATTCGCGTCTATTGTTATAAACCGTAGGTGAATCGAAAGAAGGGGCCGCTTGCGAAGTGAAACGCGCCGAAATACCCTGCCTCCTTGGCCGAGCCTGCGAACTGGTTGTAGAACGCGTCGAGTCGCACATGGTTTCCGATTTCCCAGTGCGCTCCGGCCTGCGCCCACCACGCATCCTCCGGGTCATAGAGCGCGAATGCTTCAATTTGCACGCGGCTCCTGAACAGTGGCTGCACCAGGAACAGGATTAGATTCTCGTCCGCGGTATGAATTGGCGTGCCGCCCTCGAATGCCGTGTGCGTGTCTCCCGCATTGTAGGTTTCGAGAAAGCTGCCAGTGACCGACAGTTCCTCGAACTCACTGTTCCACGAGATTGGGCGATCGATTTCCGCGTAGCCCTTTAATTCGGGACGCTGGATGATTCGACTATCCGTGGAATTTACAAAGGGTGAGTTGGGAATGAACGAGGTTTCGAATCTAAGAAGTGCACCGGCCCAGTCCCAATTGTAGTTGAAAGAACCGCCGTACATTTCGATCCGCGGATGGTAACCTTGCAGGTTAAACGGCGGGCTTCCGCCGGGACCCAGCGCGCCCTTCAGGAGACCAACACCGTTTGCTTCCGGTTCGGTCAAAAAGTTAAGAGAGAACTCGCTAGGTCCGGCGGTGCCGCTGATTCGAACTCCCACCGTCGGCTGACCCTGAGTTATGTGTTCGTGATACTTGAAAACGCCGGGGTATATATTGAAAGGTGCCCCTTGCGCAGGATAGAGCGTAGGAACTACCTGACCCGGATTCACCAGGAGCTCGGTCGTTAGATCGGGTATCAACCTGTTCGGTATGGTGTAGTCAATCTTGAGAAACCATTCCGCTATCCTGTAGTGATCGAACTCTTCCAATGCTCGACCGAAGAAGAACTGCTGGCTTAAGTCGAGCGGTTCAACGATGTCGAGTACCTGGACACCTGCCGCCTCGCCCCAGGCTATCGATTGTTTGCCTGCGCGGATTGACAGGTTTCCGTTTCGATAATCCAAATAAGCCTGTCCCAATTCGAACATCGCGTCGTTACCACCCAGACGCGCCATCCAACCATTTCCGGCGAAGTCGCGCGGGAATGATTCATACTGTCGATAGTGATCATCGATGCTCTTGGTATAGTCCTGGTAAGCTCTCGGCTCGACGTAGACCTTCAGATACTCGTTCACAGTATAAAGCAGGCTAACGTTCAGATACTGATTACCGAGCAGGAAGTTTGGGGAGCCGGGCTCTGCTTGTAGGCCCGCGTTATTCGGATTGGCACCTTCAGTCGGCGGTGCGCTGATGGTGGTCTGGTAATAACCCGTAACCAGCAAAGGCCCGTAATTAAATTGGGCCCGCGCGGGTCTCGGCATTCCTATTACAGCCAACGTCACGACTACGATCGCGACACCTGCGGCTCTACGTGGCAGCTTCTCAGTTCCATTCATCTCCGTCTCGGCATCTCCTACGTCTTGTTTCCCCTTTCGCTTCGTTTTTCGCCGGCCCACACTATGCAGGCCGATTCCAGTTTCTACGAATTTCGGTTGAATGAGCTGGACGGCGGCGGCTTGAAAGAAAAGAGCCAGTACAACGTGAGCTATCATCACGAAGCTCAGCAGCAGGCCCATCTCTGCCTGGAACTTCAGGCCGGAGACGAAGTACCAAATGCTCATTCCGACGACCATCGTCGTGGCCGTTGAGAAGATCGCTCTACCTGTCGTGAATATTGATGAGGAAACGAGGCTGCTGTAGTTAGCGTGCGAATCGTAGTCTTCGCACAAGCGGCTCATGAGGTAGATGTTGTAGTCGATACCTATACCTATGCCGACGGCCGCTACCGGGAATGTGTTGACGTCCAGGCCAATGCCTTTAAGCTTCATAAAGGCACCCGTCATCAGATAGGCGATGTCGGCGACGATAACGAGCAGCGCGCCCGCCGTTATCGAACGATACATAAGTGTGGTCACGACGAAGATCAGGACTGAGATGATCGCAACGGTTGCGATCTCGAGTTTGCCCACGATCTCGTCGTTCGCACCCCGCAAACCCATCGTTCCGGATGCGAGACGCACCCGGAACTGATCGCCCAGGATCGATTTTGTCGAAGCTACGAAAGCGCGCGCCCTTTGCAGCGCGCCAGATATCGTGCTTGCAGAGTGGTCCCGGTACCAAACACTAATCGTGCTTGCCGAGAAGTCGCGAGTAATGAACCGATCGAAGTCGCCGGGGCTAGCGCGTCCTATGATCAGTTCACTTACCGCGGCAGAGTCCGAGTTCTGTTCCGGTATGCCGGTCCACTTGAGCAAACCGCCGTGAAATAGCTGGGCCCCTTGCGCGACGCTGTCGGCAAATGAAAGCGTCGATCCCACCGCCGGATCTTTCTCCATGTAGCGCTGCAAACACAGCATGAAGTCCAACGCAGCGGCGTTCTTCACGCCGTCGCGGTGGTCGCTCTCGAGCACGATCTGCAGGACGTCTGATCCGGCAAAGCCCTGGTTAACTCTTTCGACTGCAAGGTTGTAGGGCGAATCGGGCCACAGCAGCGAGGTTCCGGGATGGCTGTCGCCGACTTCGCGCTGCTTAGCGACGATGCCTGAGACGATTGCCAGGACGATGAAAAATCCGACTGTAGCGGCGGCGCGTCGTTGATTGGCCGAGAAGAACGAAATGAAGATGAAAAGTCGGTAGAGAAAGCCGTGCCTCGTCTCGGATGAGAACACGAGTTCGTCGGCATTGGCGGGCGCCGGCAGATATGAGAGCAACAGGAATGAGAACAGGATCGCGGTGAAAACCAGCGATAGAGACCAGAAGCCGCCGATGATTGCCAGCTTTCTAATCAGTGGCACTGGCGCGAGACCTATAAGAAAGATTCCCGCCGCATCGCAAACGATCCCGCCGACGCCCGGCGCGAACAATGATGATAGAGAGGTCTTAAGCGCCCACGGCACATCGCGCCGCTCATGGTAGAGCTCGAAGTAGCGCTCGCACATTTGCACCGAATGGCTTAGCGCGCGCGCTACCAGCAGAATGGGCACCACCACGATGAGGGGATCGAGATTAAATCCGAGCAAACCCGCCAGCCCGAATCCCCATATGGCGCTTACGCATCCGACCGCGCTCGGCACCAGCACGCCCGGCAGATTTCGGAAGTACAACGCGAGCAGCAGAACCATCGCGCCGAGCCCCAGGGCGAACACCACGAAGGTCTGTTTGCGAAAATGGTAGACCCACCCTGTCAGCATCGGCTGGCCGAACGCGTAAACCTCGTGATTGCTGTCCTGGAGACGACTTACAACGTCATTGGTCTGATCGAAGATGACCTGGTAGTCGACAAGGTGATCGATGAAGGTCGCCTGGACTATCGCTGCATCGCCGTTGAAGGATACCAATGTTCCTATAACGCCCGGCGTCGAGCGCACGCGGTCGCGAAGCTCGGAAAGCTGCGATTGGCTCTGAGGCAGAGCTCCTATGAGAAGGTTGGTGCTCTGAATGCCGCCGACGACGGCCTCCATGTGCCTGACTCGGCGCGACGCGATTGAAATAACCTGGTCGTGGTCAACGCCAGGTATAAGATCGGCCAGCCGTGTCGCTTCCTGGATTTTCGCGAGTGTTACAGGGTTATAGATGTCCCCGTGCTTGACCTTGATAAGTATGGTTTCCGTGAACGGCGACCCAAAGGCCGGATACTTCTCGAGTAGGCGCACCGCTTCGGAATTTTGCGGATAGAGATCGTGGAAGCGTGTCGCGATCTCGAGATTGCGCAGCTCCAGCACAAAGAACGCTGTGATGATCAGGAATACGCCTGCGGCCCAATGGCGCCTAGCGTATAGCCAGCCTGGTAGGTCTCTCATTGGTACTCGCTATCGCGCTAAGTTTGATAGGGACGATCGTTCCCGCTGCGCCGACTGCGATCGGATCATTCGCATTCCATGCGACACTGCTCAGCACTGAATCGCGCAGGTCAGGAAGAATCTGCGGTGACTCGTCGCCACCGTCGCGCACCAGGATGGCGATTCGGTCGCCGACGGCGACGCACCAGCCGCTTCGAAGCCCCAGTCCTTGCAGGTCGTTCGTAGTTGTCAGCTTGATTGTGTTCCAGCTGCGTCCGCCGTCGCTGGTTCTCATAAGGGTGCCGAGCTGGCCGGCTATCCACCCATCGGAGTCATTCTGAAAAACGACGTCGTAGAGCTGGGGCAGGTCGGCTCCGTACTTATCGGCGTTCCAAGTCGTCCCGCCGTCGTCAGTGCGAAGCACTAGCCCGAATTCCCCGACGATCCATCCGCGCTGCGGCGTGACAAACCAGACCGCGTTGAGATTCGGTTCGATGTGTCCAAACTCGTCCGTCAGGCGCGAGACGAGCTGGTCCCAGGGCAGTTTGTGCGCATGCCAGGTGACGCCGCCGTCCCCGGAAGAGAGGAAAGTTCCGAATGCACCGACCGCGAAGTAGTTGAGCGCATTAAGCGCCTGCACCTTTAGCAGCCGCTGAGCGGTCGTTGAGTCACGTCGCTGCCAGCGCAGACCTCCGTCACTGGTCGTCAGGATCACCCCTGCGCCGCCACCGATGACGCCGTGCAAAGCGTCCGCGAATGAAATGCTCGAGAGCGTGTCGCTGACCGGGCTGGCGACCTGCGTCCAGTACGCGCCGCCGTCAACCGTTCGCAGGATTAGACCGTGCGAACCGACGATGAAGCCGCGGCCGGCGTCACCGAACCACGTACCCAACAGTTGATCGTGTGGAGTGAGCGGCAGCTCGCGAACTGTCTTCACCGCCGGCGTCGCTCGATAACTCCAGACAAAATACAACCCCAACAGCACCAGCCCGGAACTCAGGGCGACGCTGGCTGCGACGGATCTTTTCTTCGCGACGTTCATGCCGCGCTCAGGCGCGTGACTCCGCGGAGTATCTGTCCGTTACGCTTTGCAACGTTGGCGACGGACGCCCCAGCAAGTAGGCGAGCGCCTCGCGATGCCATGCGTCGCTGACCGTTTCGACGCCCGCGACCTGCTCGCCGCCAGTAGCCAGTTCGCCTAGCCGCCGGAGTGCCGCATAGAAAGGAGCGCGCCGCTTGCGGAACTCGTGGTCATAAGCGAGCAACGCCGCCAGGATGTCCGTCCTTTGAACTTCCGGCAGGTGCGCGAGAAAGTTCTTTATCCAGGTGACGACGAACTGGCGATGAAACGCCTCGTCCGGCAGGAAGCGTTCCAGCCCGACTTCGTGAAGCTCGAGGTCATTGATCTTCGTGGTCTTCCACCCGAGCACGATGTCCGGCACGACGTAGAGTTCGTACTCGAGCTCGAAGGCGAGAAATCCGAGCAGCCCGCGCCGCGGTAGGTCGCCAACGATTTCCCATTGCTCTTCGGCCCGCTGCTTGATCTCGACGATCGGATCGCGCCCGGTGAGTCGCTCGATGGCGCGCCGCATGATTTCGGCATGCGCGCCGTCGTCGCCGATTTGCCGCGTCAGCAGAATCTGCAGCGCGGGATCCTTGACCACGCCGATACCGAGCGCAGTCGATTCGAAAATGAAGACGTCGAGCGCCGCGATCGTCGTGAAGTAGTCTGCGATGCGCTCTTTTTCCTGCTCCGTCGCCGGCGGGCGCACCACTGGCGTCACACCCGCAAGCGCGGGCGTATATTCTTCAATCAGGCGATCGAGCAGATGCCGCTCGAAGCGCAGATTCCATGCCGGGTAATCGATAGACATTTTCCTCTCCTAAGAATTCGCAGCCACGCGAGCACGGCCGGCCAGTTCGAAAGCACGGGCAAGCGGCTCGGGGTTGATCCAATCCGCGACCTTGAAATCGTTTTGAATGAATCCGTGCGTCCGCAGGAAATTCTTCTGCGACTCCAGCGCGACGATGGATAGTTCGGACAGTTCAGGCGTGAGGCGTTGATGCAGGCGCGGCCCATATGCTTCCGCCACCCACTCCTCGGCAGTCCCGACATCTTGTGCGACGATGCGCCGGGTTTCGTCGGCATGTGTTCGGGCCCAGTCGCCGGCACGGATCAGCCGCGCCAGGTAGCGCGCGACAATTTCCGGGTTTTCGCGTGCCAGTTTGCCGCTGACCGTTATCGCGACCGGCGTGTCATTGCTGGTGCGAATGCGCGCGTCAGGATGGCGGCCGAGGTCGGACACGACGCGCGCGTTCAACAAGGTCTGCAGCTCCAGACCGCGCGGACCGTTGGTGAAGATCGCGTCAACTTCGCCGCGAATCAGCGCGAACAGCTCAGTAGCCTGCAATCGGCGCAGTGTCCGCGCGGTCCACAGCGATCCACTGTGATCCTCGCCGATCGCAACCAAGTAGGTTTCATCGACCGGCAGATCGACAATTTCGACATCGCGCGCGCCGAGTTCCGCGAGTTCGAGCGTGGTCAGAATTCCGCGTAGGCTCGTCGCGCGCCAGAAATCAATTTGGTCGTTCACCCGGCGCGGCAGACCGATTCGCCGCCCGCGCAGGGCAGCCGGCTTCTCGATTCCCGAATTGGGAAGCGCAATCAGCCCCTGGAACTTGTCCACCCACGACAGCCCAATCAGGCTCACATCGTGGCCGATCGACTTCGCCCAGATAGGCGGGATGTTGCCCCCCTGCCGAAACGAATTTTCCTGCGTATGGCTGAAGTGAGATTCCCTCACTTCGCGCGCGCCTGACTCCCGCAGCGAGGAGACTCGAATCTGATCGCCGGTGAACTCCTCATCGAGCCACCCGCGATCGATCGCGATGCTCGACGCGGTCGGCACCGGGCATCGCGTGTACCACAAGGTGTCCGGCCCGTGCGAAGCTTCGACTTTAGTCAGACCATTTCTTGATTGCGGAAATGTGCTTGCCATTTTTTTCTCCTGCGGCCCGCTTCAGGCACGTGCCGCTCGATCGTCAAACGCCTCGGCGCTGGCGCCCTGCAGAGCGCGTACGCGAGGCGCAATTTCATTTGCGAAAAGACGCATCTCACGCTGGAACGGCTGGAACTGAAGCAGGAATGTCTCGATGCCCGCGTCGGTGAACTCGACGATGCGCCGCGCCACTGTGTCGTAGTCGCCTACCAGGCCGGCCGCCGTTCCGCCGTTGGTGCCAAGCCCGCGCGGCGCCACCGCGAACGTTTTGAACATCACCGTTTCCGGATCGACGCCCTTGAACAGCTCGCGCGCGTCGTCAGGTTCAGCGAGATGCTTGAGATGGTCGAACTCTTCCCGCGCTTCGCGCTCGGTCGGCCGCGCGATCACGAATGCCGCGATACCAAACCGCAGCGGCACGCCGCTCGGCCGCGGCCGCCGCCGCAGATCCGCGATAACCTCGCGAATCAGCTCGAGCGGACGCCCGTTGATCAGATAAACGTCGGCTTCATCGGCCGCGAGCGCGCGTGCCGGCTCGGACTCGCCGCCCAGGTAAATCGTCGGACGCGGCTTGGCGACAGACGCCGGATGGAACTGCAGGTCTTTGATATGGAAGTAGTCGCCGTCGAGCGTGACTCTTTCACCGCTCAGCAGCGCCTTTACGATCCGAAGCCACTCGCGCGAAAATTTGTAGCGCTCATCGTGGGTGCGAACCGGCAGCCCGCCCTTTTCCATCTCCGGCAGGTACCAGCCGCTAATCAGGTTAATCGAAAGCCGGCCGCCGCTGATCGCGTCGATACCGAGCGCCATCTTCGCGAGCACCGCCGGCGGAAACATGAACGGCTTTACCGCCGCCATGACTTCGAGGTTGCTGGTCGCCTCCGCAATCGCCGCCGACGCCGACCAAGTCTCGAGCTGGTCGTAGTCGTGATTCATCGGGTTAATGATGTGCTGCGCGAGCAGCGCAACCTTGAAACCCAATCGGTCCGCTTCCACCGCAATGTCGCGAGCATGCCGATAGCTCGCTTGCGATGGTTCGTCGGGATGGTTGCGCGCACCCCAAGGGCCGTAAACTGGAATCCAAATTCCGAAACGTGGCTCACTCATCTTAATACCGCCCGATTCATAAGAGAGCTATTCAATTGATTTACTCGACTGATGCACCAAAAAAAGGGAAGTTCAAGCGACCTTTACCCTGCTCGTCTCAGCGCGCACCCGCGGCATGACCTCTTCGGCAAAACGCTTCTGCTCCTCGAGGAACGGCTGAAATTGCAGCATAAACGTGTCGATGCCGATCTCCTGGAACTCCCGAATCCGTCGCGCGACGGTGTCGTAACTGCCGACCAGGCCCGCCGCCGTCCCACCATTGGTGCCGACGTGAGGATATTTCGCCGCGGTCTTGAACATCTGCGCCTTCGGATCGACGTTCGCGTAAAGCTGCGACCAATCTTCCTTCTGTTTCTCTTCCCAGAACCAATCGAGCACCTCACGCGCTTCGATATCCCGCTCTCTCGCGATGACGAATGCCGACAATCCGAATCGGATCGGGCGGCCATTGCGCACCCGCCGCCTGACATCGGCGATCAACGCCTCGACTTCGAACAATGGCTGCCCGTTGATGAACCACGCGTCGGCCAGGTCCGCCGCCAGCTCGCGCGCCGGAGCGGATTCGCCGCCCGCGTAAATGAACGGACGCTTGCGCCATCGCGACACCGGCTTCAGGTTGTAATCGTTCAGGTGGAAGTGCTTCCCGTCGAGGGTTACGCGCTCGCCTTCCAGCAGCCGCTTCACGATCCCCAGCCATTCGCCGCCGTAGGTGTAGCGCTCGTCGTGCTCGGCGAATCCGATTCCCGACTTTTCGAGCTCGGGTTTGTACCACGCATTGACGAAATTTATCGCGAAGCGGCCATGGCTGATCTCCTCGATGCCGAGCGCCATCTTGGCCAGCACCGCAGGATGGTAGAGATATGGCTTGATCGCGGCGATGATCTCGATCCGTTCCGTGAGCGCCGCCAGCGCTGCGCACGCGGTCCAGGTTTCGAGCTGGCTGAATTCCTGTCCGAGCGGATTTATCGTGTGCTGTGCAACCAGCGTAGTAGCAAAGCCAAGTAGCTCGGCCTCCTGCACGATCCGCTTCGCGCGCGCAAAACTCGCGTCGTGTTTTTCCTTGCTGTAGTCAGTCGGTCCCCAATTACCGTGTACGGGAACCCAAACTCCAAACCTTGGCTCGGGGAAATCCATAAAAATGCTTCCTCGTACTGCTGGTATTGCTCACGCGGGCGCCCGAGACGCGAGCGGTTGGCCAGAGCAAGGGAGGGTCGCGCCCTGGCCTTCCGCCCTGCCCGGGATCCCATCATCTATTCCTCATGCATGGCTGGCCGCCGCGCCACCGTTGGCCGGACGCCGTGCGCGCTCGGGCTGATACTTCGCCCGGTCTCGTACGATCTGCTGCGCCTGCTCGAGCGGGCCACGCGCGATGAATTTCTCGACGTCGAAATCCTTCTTGATGAAGCCGTGGTCGAGCAGCAGCTTCTTCTGAACGCCGATAGCCTCAACCTTGTCGACGGAAAGATCCGGCACCAAGGAGTCGGGCAGCGAGTCGCCGTATGCCTCGCGCGTGATCTCCTCGGGCGTGCCGGTTTCGGCCGCGATGATGCGGAAGGTTTCGTCGTGATGCGACTTGGCCCATTCCGCCGCTTCGATCACGTTGGCGAGCCATCGCGCCACCAGCTCGGGATTGCGCTCGATCAGCTTTCCGCTCGCGGTCAGCGCCAGCGGCGTGGCGTTGTTGATGCGCAGCTTGCGATCGGGATTCTTGCCCAGATCGATCACGACGCGTGCGCCCAGAAATGCCTTGATGTCCGCCGCGTGCGCGCCATGACTGAAGATCGCATCGACCTTGCCCGTCAGCAGTGCGATCGCTTCTTCGCGCTGAAAGCCTCGGGTCGACGCCGCGCTCCAGAGCGAACCGTCACGCGTGGTCCCGCTCGGCGAATCGTCGATGAACGCGCGCTCGATCGGCACTTCGACCAGTTCCACGTCGCGCTCCGTCAGACCCGCGGTGCTGAGCGCAGAGATAAATCCGTGCAGCACGGTGGCGCGCCAGAAATCGATCGAGTCGTGCTTGCGCCGTGGAAGCGAAAGCTTGCGTCCCTTCAAATCCAAAACCGTGCGAATGTCGGAATCAGGGCGAACCAGCACCGGCTGAAACTCGTCCTGCGTCGACAGCGCTATCAGCCTCACGTCGTTGCCCTGGGAGAACGCCCAGATGGGCGGGATGTTGCCGCCGTGCCGAAAGGAATCGGGCTGCGTGTGTGCGAAATGCGACTCGCGCACCGCCCGCTCCGAAGAGTTCAGCAGTGAAACGATGTTGATCTTGTCGCGTGCGAATTCGTCATCGATCCAGCCAAGGCGCACCGCAGCGCTGAACGCCGTGGGCACCGGGCACCGTGTATACCAAAGTGTATCAACTGACATTTTCGCTCCTGTTCGTTACGTTCATTGTGGTTCGGAACCGACTTACGACTTGGAGCGGCGACATTCGTAATCAGTATCTCTTCGGTCTTGGATTCGCACGCCGGAGAAGCGTGTTGGCTCCAGGAGCCAATCCCAAAATTCCATTATGTCGATCAATTTAATCAACTTATGAGCTTTCTACAGAAAACATGGATCTAGGTCAAGAGTGTTTCACCGAGAATCTCCTGCTGACGACCGTGGGATTAGCCCAAGCCGGCGGGGTGGGTCCAATTCAGCCAGATGATATCGAACTACCGGACCCGCCTTCCTTTCGGCGTTTGACGTTCAAGGCGGACGGCACGGGTGTGATCGTGGAAAGTCCGTTGCGAGCTCGGGTCGAGGAAATCTATCATCTGCCGGATGGACTGGACCTTTCACGAACTAGAGAATGCCAAAGTTGCAAACGGCTCTTGCGGGCAAAGAGGAGCGACCGGACCGGCTGCGGAAAGGTCTGCGCGAATAGAATTCGTTTCAAGAGGTTCTATCAGAATACAAAGTTGGTTCCTGAGCCGACCGCGGCGCGATGAATGGCGGAGCAGGGGATATTTGAGCCCTCGAGAAAAGTGGGCGCGCTGAAGTTACGCGCTCGCCGAACGTAGCTTGAGGAAGTATGCATCGCGGAATGCGTCGCCGGGACGCAGCTTCCGCTCCAAATCCGGCAGACCGGGCAGACCCGGCACGCCGGTGCCGTTCTTCGGTTCGAAGAATGATCGCTCTCCAAAAAAGCGGAGCGATAGCGTGCGACGGCGCCGGCCGGGGCGAGTCGAGCCGCCGCCATGCATCGTCCTGAAATCAAAAACGGTCAAATCGCCGGGCGTCACTGGCCATGACATTATCCCCCATCGGTCGCGCTCGCTCTCGATATCGGGCAGACGCGGCATTTCCGTGCGCTCATTGATAGGCGCGGTGTCGTCGCCCAGTTCAAAGCGCGAGGTGTTGTAGAGAACGCCCTTGTGGGAGCCCTTTACGAACTCGAGCGAGTCTTCCTTGCTGATCGGATCGAAGGTGATCCAGGCGACGGCCGTGTCTGCGCCGCCGACGGGTAGATAGGAGGCGTCCTGATGCCAGGGCGTGCGCCGTGTCTCGCCACCTTCCTTGAGGAACACCTGCTCGTACATGAACCAGACGTCGTCCGTACCCCACAGTTTGGCGCAGATGTCCGGTATCGGCGAAGCTTCAAGCATCGACCGATAGCCCTCCAGCACCCGCGGATTGAACAGATCCTGAAAAAAGATGCCGTCGTTTTTCTGCAGGACGTTTGCGCCGGCGTGAGGATGGGCGATACTCCACTCCCATGCCTTGAGCGCAGCTTGAAGAGCGTCGGCTCCGAGCACCTGGGGTAGGTGGACGACCCCGTCGCGTTTATATTTCTCGCGCGTCGCTTCCCAGTCGATACTCACGCTTTCATTTCCTTCGGCGACCGCCATCTTTATTTAGAAAGCGATCCGGTCAAGCCGCGGCCGACCTGATAACGTTTCCGGGCATCGCGCCGCTGTGCTTCCCGCCCTCGTAAAGCACCTCGCCGTTGACCAGCGTGTACTCTATTCCTTTGCCGCCGACCACCAGGCGTCGGCCGCCGCCGGGCAGATCGTTGACCATCTTCGTCTGGCGCGCGGAGTCGATCGTGTTGAGGTCAAACACGTTGATATCTGCCTTGCGCCCGACCCCTATCCGTCCGCGGTCCTTGATCCCGAAGAAGTCGGCAGGTTCGGATGTTATTCGCTTGATGGCGGTCTCCAACTCGATCGCCTGCTTCTCGCGGACCCAGAATCCCAGCAGAAAGCTGGTATAGCCCGCGTTGCACAGCATGTCGACGTGCGCGCCGCCATCTGACAGCCCAATCATGGCGCGCTTGTCGTTGAGCAGTTTGCGCACGCCTTCCTCGTGGAACATATGCGTGGCGAACTGGATACCAAGCTCGTCCTGCAAGGCGAGATCAAGGAACGCATCGACTTCATCGGTCCTTCGATCGGCGGCGATTTCCACGATGGACTTACGCTCGTACCTTTTGAGCGCTGGATTGCCGACCTCCAGCACCTGCATGCCCTTCCATCGGATGAAATCGAAAAGATGCGGTGACTTAAACTCGTTACGGAACGCCTCGCGGAACTGCGGATCCGCATAAATCTTTTTCTGCACCTCGACCGGCTGATTGAACGCGCGTCCCCACGTTTTCATGTCGGCGAAGATGAACGGATTCTTCACATCGACTTGACCGACGAACGGCTCGCACAGCGTCTGCGGAATTGCGCCGCGGCGAAACAACGGCTCGCATCGCTCGAGCGTCGCGAAACACTTGTTCGGTGATCCCGCGCTGCTGGCGATTCCCAGCCACGTCACCGGCCGGCCGCTTTCCGTGAGAAGCATGTCGATGAGCGCATACTCCTCATCGCTGACTTCCAGCGGTTTCTTTGTCAGTGCAACTTCGATCGCACCGACGCTGTGCCGCTTGAGAACATTGGCGTAGGCCGCCAGCTCGCCGTTACTCGCGAGCCGGCAGGCCAGCGGCGCGCCATGGTACCCGATATGCTGATTCAGCGTGGTGGTGGAGAAACCGAGCGCGCCCGCGCTAACCGCGTCGCTCAGCAGCGCCGCGATTTTTTTGGTTTCATCGGCGCTAGCCGCCCGCTCCATCGATTCCTGACCCATCACGAAATGCCTGAACGGCGTGAGCGGCGCGAGAAATCCAAGATTGATCGACGACCCGCGCTTTTCGGCCGCGTTCATGAATTCGGGAAAGGTGGTCCAGTCCCAGGTGATCCCCTTGCTGAGCGCGTCGAACGGAATCGCTTCGACGTTGACCAGATCCCACGCCGCAATCTCGCGCGCTTCAGGACGGCATGGTGCGATACCCACGCCGCAGTTGCCCATCACGACCGAGGTGACGCCGTGCCACGACGAACAGCCGATCGTAGGATCCCAGCAGATCTGCGCGTCGTAGTGAGTATGCGGATCGACAAAGCCAGGCGACACGATGAGATCGGAGGCATCGATGACTTTTTTTGCCGACTCCGAGACCTTGCCGATTTCGACGATCCGGTCGCCGGCGATAGCGATGTCCGCACGCTTGCCGGGAGCACCAGTGCCATCCACCACGGTTCCGTTTTTGATCAAGACGTCGAGCGCCATCGATTTGCTCCTCGCGGATCAATTCCGGCTGTCTGAGGTGATTCGCGGTTACGGGTTTGTTCGATTACGTTTTTGACTTCTACTCAAGAACCTCCGGCGCTGTCAAGGAAATTCGGCGGGATGAATGCTTGGGTGGTGCCGTGCTTGAGATTCCGGACGAGTTAGAGTAATGCTCAAAAACTGTTATTTAAAAATCGATCAACCTGCTGGAGACGGATCTCATGCTGAAGCGCGCGATTTCGGCTGACTCGCACATCACTGAACCTCCCAACATCTATACTGACTACGTCGAACCGGCGTTCCGCAGCCGCGCTCCCCGGCTCGTAACCGGAGGTCCCACCGGCGACTTCTATGTTATCGACGGAATGCCGCACCGTATTCCTATGGGTCTGATTGCGGCGGCTGGCAAAAACGCGATCCAACTGAGCGTCGAAGGCAGATGGGAACGCGACGAATACCGCGGCGGCTGGGATCCCGAAGCCCGGATGGCCGACCAGGACCGCGACGGCATCGCAGCGGAAGTCATTTACCCGTCGGTGGGAATGCTGCTCTGCAACCATCCAGATCCGGACTACAAGAAATCCTGCTTCGACGCCTACAATCGATGGCTCGCAGAATATTGCGGGGCGCATCCCGACCGCTTGCTCGGCCTGGGGCAAACCGCGATGCGTTCGGTTGAAGAAGGCATCGAGGACCTGCGGAAGATCAAGCAATACGGATTTCGCGGCGTCATGCTGCCGGGATTTCCGGTCGTCAACGACTACGACCATGCGGTGTACGACCCCTTCTATGAGGCGGCCGTCGATCTGAACCTGCCGCTGAGTTTTCATATTCTAACCACCGGCAGTCCCTTCGCAGGTGCTCCGCGCGGCCCTAAAATCGCGACTTTCATGTCGATAATCCGCGGGGTGCAGGATGTCCTGGCGACCATGGTCTTCGGCGGCGTCTTCGAGCGTCACCCCAAACTCAAACTCGTGTGCGCGGAGGCCGACGCGGGATGGGCGCCTCATTTCATGTACCGAATGGATCATGCCTATAGAGTCCAGCGCTACGCCCTGAATGCTCCCGAACTCAGCAGGATGCCCAGCGAATATTTCGCGGAGAACGTTTATCTGACCTTTCAGGACGACTGGGTAGCATTCAAAGTCAGAAATCTCGGCAACATCAATCGCCTGTTGTGGGCCAACGATTTCCCGCATAGCGATTCAACCTGGCCGGGCTCGCAGCAGTTGTTGCGGGAACACAGTGAAGGAATGACAGACGGTGAATTGAATCTCATCGTCCACGACAACGCCGCCGGGTTGTACGGAGTGAACTGACTACCTGGCAGAGGCAGTCGTCGCGGATGCCTATCGAAAACTGAAGTGCGCGCCGTCAACGGACACTGACCGTCCGACGAATTCGATCGCACTCTCCATTTCGGCCATCACTCTATCATCCACCGAGTAGGCGACTGTGCGTCGTTCCCGGTCTATGTCGATGATTGCCACGGCTCGCTTGCGTTCCGGTCCTGCGTGCAGCACGGTGTATCCAGCGATGACGCCTGGTCCGTCATAGTTGTCTAGTACCTTCTTCGTTTTTACCTGTGCCTTGATCTCATCTGTGACGTCGACGAACTGAAATCGTCTACTCGCATCCAGTGCACTCGTCCAGACGCCGAAGCCTTGCTTCGTCAGCAGCCCGGAGACCGATGTGACCAGTCCCGTTGAGCCCGGCCGCGCGCGGAGTAGTTGTCCCATCCGGCTGGTCGATTGCAGAACATAGTTGTTCAGTGGTCCACCCGCAAAAGGCATTCCTCCCGTGACGGTAAGGTCCGGGCGGGCCAGTGGAATACCGAGAGCCTCCGCGTAAACCTCTACCGCGACCGGGAAGCAGCTATATAGCTCGACAAAATCGAGCTCGGACGCCGTAACGCCGGCCGCTTCCAAAGCAGCTTTCCCAGCGGGCTCGACGCCTGGAACCCCTGCAACCAACGGCCGTTCCGATAGATCCATCATGTAGTTCGATTCTGTACTGGCAAGCGGCCGCAGCCACTTGTCTTGCGGAATCCGCAGAGCCTCTGCTTTCGCTGCCGAGCAGAAGAGAAGCGCGGCAGCTTGATCCACATTCCATGAGCTCACGTGGAGCTTCGTGTACGGAAAAGCGATCATGGGGTTTTTCGGCGAAGGATTGCGGATCGTCTTCGCATCCACTGGTTCGCGTTTCCAGGCGTTGGGATTCTCGGCCGCGATGTTACTAAAGGTTGCGTAAAGCGAGGCCAGCCGATCGCGATGATCTTCGACAGACCATCCATGAGCCGCGCGGTACGCGCTCTCGATAATCGCATAAGAGTCGACCGCGCCGCTCAGTCCCGCCTGGGTTTCGGCAGGGTTTTGCATCCTGTCGTGCGGTCTCAGGGTCACGTCGGGCTCACCATCATCTGCCGTGTCCGCCACCTTGGTGCCGGTGACGTTGGAGCGGAGGATGCGGTAACCGGCTTCGCCACCCACCACAGCAGCCGCAGCGATCTCGCCCTTGGCAATGCGGTGACAGGCATCGCCCATCAGGGTCTGTTGAAGAATGCCGATTTTTGCAAGAACTGTAGTGGCGTTGGAAGTACCGACGGCGGCGGCAACGAGGCCGGCCGGGTTCTTGTAATGCCATCGGCCCTGCGGGACGTAGACGTAATCAAGCTGTTTTAGAAGCTCCGGAGCGCCCGCGTCGGCTGCTGCGGCGCGGGTAGCATCGATCATGAGCGCAATAGCTTCCTGAGCAGCAGCAGGATCTTCGTGTCGCTGACCGATCACTCCTATACCCACCAGTACTGGAGTGGTCGGGTTCAATTTGTTCATTGGCTGTTCTTCCCTTGCACTATTGATGTGGCTGTCCGCTGCATCGTGAAGTGATCGCCGGATCCGCGCTCACGCGTCGAGGAAATTCGGTCGCCTCTTCTCGGCAAAAGCTTTTGGACCTTCGATGCTGTCCTTCATACCGGCGAGGTTCTGTTCTAACCAGCGACCGGCCTCAAGGGAGTCCATCGGGTTCATATTGAAACCGCGATAAAGCATTTGCTTGACGTTGCGGACCTGACGCGGCGCCATGTCCAGCATGCGTTGAGCGAAGTCCATCGCGGTGCTCATCAGATTTGCAGCCGGAACCACCTTCTGCGCCCAACCGATTTCGTAACAACGCTGGGCTGTGTATTGCGTGTCTCCCCACAGGCATAGCTCGAGTGCAGCTCCGAGCGGCATTTGCCGAGTCAACGAAGCCATCCAGCCGGCGCCACCCATATTCCACCGCACTTCTGCAACGCCGACCTTGGCGTGCTCAGCCATGATTCGAATATCGCACTGCATAGCGATCATGAAGCCACCAGCCACCGCAAAACCGTTCACAGCCGCGATCGTCGGCTTCCAGAGGCCGAGATTCTCAGACGTGTTGAAAAACCGTATTGCGCCCATGCCCTTCGATCCAGGCTTCTCGCCACGAGCCAAGGCTTGGCGAATCTCGGCAGTCTCTATCAGGTCGGCGCCGGCACAAAAGGCACGGTCGCCAGCGCCGGTGATGATCGCCACGCGTGCCATTTTGTCGTCGCGGTAGGCCTCGAGCGCATCGCTCATGGCGGTTGCCATTCCGTCGCCCAAGGCATTCATACGATGCGGCCGGTTCATCGTGATGACCCAAATCCTGCCGTCTTCGTGCTTGTCGATAAGGACTACTGGCCCTTGTTGCTTGCTATCCCGGTTCGAACTCAATGTGCTTCCTCCTATGACTTCGATTGTTCGACGTGAGGCGCTGGGTGGAGCCGGTTACCTTCGACGGCTCGCTATTTGGTCAGTTCGAGGCCGCCGTCAGTGCCATCGGTTTGGTTCTTCGATGGTCTTGGCGAGATGACGGATGGTTTCGTCAGCCGAGCCCCAGGCGACCGCGCGATCCTTGCCTCGCCGGGTGAAAAAATGAAGGTCGTAATCTTCGGTGACGCCAATACCGCCATGGAGTTGATGCGCTAGCATCGTGACTTCAGTGACTGTCTTCGCTGCCCAATTCTTTGCGACGGCCAACTGGCGATCGTCGGATTTATCCTCGGCCAGCCACCAGAGGGCCTCAAACGCCAGGAAGCGGCAGGCTTCAACCATCGTTGCCATGTTTGCGCAATGGTGCTGCACAGCCTGGAAGGTACCGATAGGTCGCCCGAACTGGACCCGCATCGCAACGTAGCCGACCGTCATGTCGAGAGCCTCCTGCGCATTACCAAGACACTGAACTGCAGCAAGGACTTGATTGAGCCTGAATAGGAAGGTCAGAGCTTCAGGTCCGCCGACCTTCCGCGCTGGCACGCGGTCGTATGTGACATTCGCTTGTGGCAGGCGCGAGATATTGTGAAGTGGGCGCTGGCTTACTCGCGTGGGGTGGACAGCAACCAGGACTAGAGCAGGCCGCCCTGCTTCGACGACCGAAACCAGATGGTGGGTCGCCACCTGTCCATAGTCAACGAAGTACTTTGTCCCGGAAATTACTCCTCCTTCAAACCGGATTGAAGGATGATCGTATCGATCGTCGCGCTCGAGAAGCGCGGGACTGAGACGCAAACTTCCCTCGATCACGCCGGTGACCACTTCTTCTGCGAGCGCTCGATCGCCGAAACGTTCGATACAAATCGCCGACGTCAGGGTTTCGACGAAAGGCACGACGACAGCGCGTCTTGTGAGTTGTTCGACCAAAATACCGAGGTCGACGAGGCTCCCGCTGCCTCCGAACTTCGCCGCGAAGGGCAGCGCCAGAAAACCCGATTCGTGGAGATAGTGCCACAATTCCTGGTCGTAGCCGCCGTTGGATTCAAGGTGGCGGATACGGTCGAAGGAGACCTTTTGCCGCAAATAATCACGGACAGAATCCCGAATCAGCTTTTGAGTTTCGGAGAGTGCGATATCCATAAGCTGCCTCAGTAAGAAGGTCTGGCTCTCGCCAACGAGCATTCAACGGGCCGTGCCCACTGCTAGGACTTGGGTAGGCCGAGCCCGCGCTGCGCGATGATGTTTCGCTGGACTTCGTTCGTCCCGCCGCCGAAGCGGAGAATCGGGGAGCGGCGATAGGTCCTGTCGAGCTCACCACCTGCGGGCGCGAGTTCACCTGACTCCGCAGTAAGAGCTCCGTAGCGCCCGAGCAGATCCATCCCGGCGCTTCCGAGGTGGTACCTGAACTCGCTGCTCGCGACTTTGACCATCGATGCCTGCATCGTAGGCGTGCCGCCGCTCGCGATGATGGCCGCATTGGTCAGCGTCAGCGCCCGAACGGTGTGGAGTTCCACCTGCAGCTCGGCGAGACGGACGCGAACCTCGGGTTCGGCCAGCACCTCGGGCTGGTGCTCCCTAAGATGCCGAAGAAGTTGCTCGAAGCCCAATGCGAGCTGATTGTATCCCCCGATCGACACTCTCTCGTAGTCGAGAGCATTTGCGGCAATGTACCAGCCGCGGTTCTCGTCGCCGATGAGCGCGTCACTCGGCACCCGCACCTCGTCAAAGAAGGTCTCGTTGGTGCGCCAGCCCGCAAACGTGAATACCGGCCTGATAGTCACACCGGGGGCATCGAGCGGCACGATGAACATCGAGATGCCCGCGTGCTTCGGTGCGTCCGGGTCCGTCCGTGCCGCCAGCCAGACATGTGTCGACAGGTGTGCCCCGCTGGTCCACAGCTTCTGGCCGTTGATCACCCATTCGTCGCCGTCACGGACGGCCTTCGTCTTGAGCGAAGCGAGATCCGTTCCGGCATTCGGCTCTGAGTAGCCGAGCGCGCATCGCATCGCGCGGCTCCAGATGGGTGGTAAGTACTTGTTCTTCTGCGCCTCTGTTCCGAACTTCATGATGGCGGGACCGATCATCCCAGCAGTACCCAGCGTATAAGGAACTCCGTGTGCGTGAAGTTCTTCGAAAAGGATGTACTGATACCATGGCGACTTGGCCTCGCCACCAAACTCCCGGGGCCAGCACATGCGCATCCATCCGCGGCGATCAATTTCGCCATGCAATTGGCGCATTAGCGGCCCTTGACTGGGATCCTCGCCTCCCTTTTTGACTTCATCAAGCAATTCGTCGGTCGCAACGCTGCGCGCGAAATCTCGTACCTCTTGGCGGTATGCCTCAAGTCCGTCGCTCCATGAAAAGTCCAAAACGGTCCTCCATCGGATGACTGCGCGGATGATTGCTCACCGCAGGGCGCAGTTAGATCATCTGCCGAATCCTGGATATACGAAAGGACACCGGCAGCGACAAGACTCAACTCAATTCGAGACCCGCGAGGTCGCCCTTATCCCGCCACTGCGCCAGTAACGCATTGAACGCATTCGCTCCCGGCGCGTAGGAATCGCCGCCGAACCTTCCGGCTTCTAAATCGGCCTTGCCCTCATTGTTGTAGTAACCGGGCGTGCAGCTCTCAAGAAATGCGAGAGTGTTAGCCGCGTGCTTTTTGATCTCGGCCACCCATTCTGCTTCGGCTTCCGCCGTCGGCTGTACGCAGAGCGCTCCGCGCACCTTCGCCTGGTTGATGATGTACGCGATATGCCGCGCCTGTTCGCCAACCATCCCACCGAAGTTCACCGAGACGCCGTTCTGCGAAGCGCCAACGAAGAACCAATTCGGAAACCCGTGAGTGGAATGGCCATGCAGCGTCCGCATACCCTTCGCCCAATGGTCGTACAGGGATTGGCCGTTGCGTCCGTAGATTCCAAAGCCAATGCGCCGCTTGAAAGGCGTGCTGATTTCGAAGCCGGTGGCAAAGATGATCAGGTCGACTGCGTATTCGACCCCATTCGCCACAACTCCGTGCTTGGTAATCCTCTCCACGCCGTGGCACTCGCTGGTATCGACCAGCGTCACGTTGCGACGGTTGAAGGTGGGTAGATATTCGTCGTTGAACGTCGGCCGCTTGCAGAACTGCCGGTACCAGGGCTTGAGCGCCTCGGCGATGCGCTCATCCTGCACGGTTTCATTAACCCGCGCGCGCACCTGGTTCATTTTCCGGAAATCCGCGATCTCCGCTCGCCGTGCGGTTTCTTCCGGTGAAACATCGGATTTCGGTCCAAAGGGAAACAATGACTGGAGGTTGCGGAAGATGTCGGTCCACGCATCGTTGACCAGGTCCACCTCGAACGGACGCCCCATTATGATGTCGTCGAAGTTCTGTTGACGCTCGCGCTGCCAGCCGGGCTTGAGGCTCTTCACCCATTCGGGATCCGTCGGCTTGTTACCCCGGAGGTCCACCGAAGACGGCGTCCTCTGAAAAACGTAGAGGTGCTTCGCGGCCGCGCCGACATGAGGCACGCATTGAATCGCGCTCGCGCCGGTACCAATGATTGCGACGCGTTTGTCGGCAAGCTTATCGAGGTTCCCGCTGTTATCACCGCCAGTGTACCCGTAGTCCCATCGGCTAGTGTGGAATGAGTGCCCTTCGAATTCTTCGAGGCCCGGAATGCCGGGCAGCTTGGGCCGGCTTGCCGGCCCGGACGCGGTCACGACGAAGCGCGCCTTCATTGCATCGTCGCGGTTGGTGCGAACGATCCAGCGTTTGATCGATTCGTCCCAATGCAGCTCGGTCACTCGCGTCCGGAAGCAGGCGACTTCATAGAGATTGAAAAACTTCCCGATACGCTGCGCGTGTTCAAAGATTTCGGGCGCGAAGGAATATTTCTCCTTCGGGATGTATCCGGTCTCTTCGAGCAAAGGCAGGTAGCAGTACGATTCAATGTCACACTGCGCGCCGGGATAGCGGTTCCAGTACCAAGTCCCGCCAAAGTCAGCGCCATCCTCGATGATGCGAATGTCGTTCAGGCCCGCCTCGCGCAGTCGAGCGCCGGTGATGAGACCGCTCCAGCCGCCACCGATGATAACAACGTCGACTTCATCGGTGAGCGGCTCCCGAGTGAAGCCCGGCGCGACATAGGGGTCATTGTCCGCGAAGTAGGCGTATTTTCCGGAGACGTCGACGTATTGATCCTGACCGTCCGCACGCAGGCGCCGCTCGCGTTCGCGCTGGTACTTGGCCCGCAGAGAATCAGGGTCGAAATCTATTTCTTGAGCACCATTGGTATGGGACATCTGCTTCTCAGGCTGACTCATCCGGCAAACTCCTTGGGCGTGCTGTCGCACATACGACGGTTGGCAATATCCACCGAGAAAAGGTTAGTTTGAGTAAAACTCAACATCTCCGAGTACAACTCAAACCAAGAGGAAAAGTCAAGCCTGCCGAAGCTTGCCGGGCGCAACGAAAGTATCGAAAAGCGCGCCGCGGAAATAGTTCGGAACGATGCCCGCTCCGGCGCGCGCAGGAGCAGTCGCAGTGCGGGACGGCGGCAGTGGTCACCAGCAATCTCGGATTGATTCCGCGTGGTGTAATCGCCGTCTGGCGGGCGGAGACTTGACGTTGAATGGAGCACTTGTGTAAAACTCAAAATCGCTTCGGGTGAATGTCCTCGCCCGGGAGGCTCTGATGCATCTCGACTACCAGCTCATCGACGCAGATTCCCACTATTACGAACCGGACGATTGCTTCACCCGACACATCGAAAAGCAATACGCCGATCGCGTTGTACGTGTCGTACGTGGCGAGAGCCCGCATGCGCGCGTGTATATAGGCCAGGATCGTCTTAATTTTTTCAGCGCGCCGCCCGGCGAAGTTACCGGGTCTCCCGGTTCCTTGTACGAGTTCCTGCGTTCCGGCGGCGAGGGCGGCGATCACATGATCCAAAACCCTCTGCACGGGCTCGACGTACCCGAGTTCGTGAACCGCGACGCTCGCTTGCGCTGGATGGATAGCCACGATGTCGAAGCGAGCCTGTTGTTGCCGAGCCTCGGTGTAGGCGTCGAGCATCAGCTCCGCCATGACTCGGAAACGACGTTCGCCAACCTGCGCGCATTCAATCGATGGATCGAGGACGATTGGGGATTCTCATACCTCAACCGGATCATCGGCGTCCCGATGTTGTCGCTTATCGATATCGACTTGTGCGTCGGGGAACTAGAGCGCGTTCTCAAGGCGGGTGCACGGATAGTCCATTTGCGCCCCGGCCCGGTCAATGGCCGCTCGCCCGCCGATCCGAACTTCGATCCTTTCTGGTCACGCGTACAGGAAGCTGGAATTCCCGTGTGTTTTCACCTGGGGGATGACGGATATACGGAATATCAGTCGGCGCTGTGGGGCGAAAAACCGAATCCACCCTGCCATCGCCGTACGATATTTCAAAACATCACCAGCTCAATCGAACGCGCTATTGTCGATACGATGTGCGCTTTGATTACGCACAACTTGTTCGGGCGTTTCCCGGAAGTCACCGTAATCAGCATCGAGAACGGCAGCGACTGGGTGCTTCCACTTATCAAGAAGATGAACAAGTTCGCACGCATGATGGATGATCGCGATTGGATGTTTGGCAAACTTAAGGAAAAGCCAGGTGAAATCTTCAAGCGGCACGTTCGAGTGGCGCCCTTCTTTGAGGATGATCTGCCGAAATTAATCGCGGGGGTAGGAGTAGGAAACGTACTCGGTGGCTCTGACTTCCCTCATCCCGAGGGTCTCGCTGATCCTCGCGACTTCGCGTCGCATCTTGAAGGTCAGCCTTACGGCTTGGTGCGCAGCGTGATGCGAGACAATCTGCGCGAGCTTCTACATTTGTAGCGAGCGGAAGGTATGGATCCGCTCGCCTAGCACTTCCGCGATGTGCTCCCCAGGCATTCGCGCGTGGTCGTTAGGCGCAAGCGACTGCGTTCCGATTAGCCTTCCGTTTCTGCGCGAATGTTTAGAGTCCGTCCAACGCGGACCGGCGAGGAGGATAGCGTGCGATGCCTGGTCGAGACGATCTTCTCGGGATGAATTTGGAGTTTCCGCTTGGCGAGAACGAGGTTCGGCTGCGTACTGAAGTCTGGGACTTCGCGCGCACAGTTCTCATGCCATTGGCAGAAAAGGCTGATCGGCACGACGAACCCGACGAGGATGTGGCGCGGGCGATTCGAGGGGCGGGCCTGTTTCGCAACTTTCTTCCGCAGGAGTACGGGGGAAGCGGCGTATCGGTGACGAAGCTCTGCGTAATTCGTGAAGCACTGGCGTACGCATGCGTTTCGTCAGACGAATTTTTCGCGTCCCAGGGAGTCGCTGTCCAACCAATCGTGATGTTCGGGACGAGCGAACAGAAGAGGAAATACGTTGATGGTCTGTTGACCGGGAGCCGGCTTTACGCCTTCTGCTTGACCGAGCCGGTCGCCGGCTCGGATATTCGCGGCATACGGACGACCGCCAGAAAAACCGATCGCGGTTTCCTGCTCAACGGGACCAAGCGCTTCGTTTTCCGCGGAAATGAAGCAGACACGCTGATTGTCTTCGCGAAGCCCGGTCCAGCTGAGGAGCGGGGTTCGCTCACGGGCTTCCTTTTTGACCGGCCTGCGGAGGGCCTCAGTGTCCGTCCGTTTCCATTGATGTTCCCAGCTCCGGAGTTCGAGGTGTACCTGCAGGATTGCTTCGTTCCGGAGGAGGGGATTCTCGGCGAGCCAGGAAAAGGCGCACACGTCGCCTTGTCAAATCTGGACCGCCTTCGTCCTTCGGTGGGAGCGGCGGCAGTGGGAATGGGTCAGCGAGCGCTGGATTCGGTCTTGGAATATGTTCGATCACGGCGCGCTTTCGACCGACGTCTGGCCGATTTTCAAGCTGTGCAGTTCAAACTGGCGGAATCGGCGACCGAACTCGCAGCGGCGCGCCTGATGGTTTACGCAGCGGCGCGGCGCGCAGACGATGCTCCGCCGGGAATCGATGTTCGGGTGTCTTCGGCAGCAGCAAAGCTGTTCGCAACCGAGACCGCGCAGCGGGTCATCGACTCTGCGCTCCAGTTTCATGGCGGGGTCGGACTCGTGCGTGGATCGGTCACTGAACGGTTGTACAAGGCTATTCGGGCGACCCGAATTTACGAGGGTGCGAGCGAAATAATGAAACTCGTCATCGGCAGCACGATTAGTCGATGATGCTGCAATGCAATGTTTAAGTATTTCTCAAAAGTTACAAGGGAATTCGGTGCGAAAGGCACACAGGTGAGAATGGTCTGCGTAAAAGACGCTTGCTTTTTTCTGTGAGAAGAGTTTATTTGACTAACACTCAAAAGAAGTGATTTCTGGCTGGCTAAGTGCGGCACGGGGGTGCGGGCGGTAAGCGGTCAGAAATGACGCCGGAAGTTGCCGATTCAAATTCCGATTCACAGCGAAACTCAAGAGGAGATCCCGCGATGCTGACCGAGAATGAACGTAAGGTGTTGGCGGATTGGAACGTGTTCGTCAAAAATGTGCCGCCTTCGATCGAAGGTCTGCGCACGAACTACGAGAAATGGTCGGAAGAGCAGAACAAAGATTTACCGCAAATCGGATCTTACGAGGAAGCCGTAACGCTCAGGCCCGGCCTGACGGCCGACGTTGCGGTGCCCAAGGACCGGGGACCTCATCCGGTCCTGCTTTATCTACATGGCGGAGGCTGGGTGGCCGGCAGCGCGCGTACCCACAAGAAAGTCGCGGCCGAATTGGCTGCGCGCGGCTACCTGACCTTCAACCTCGACTATCGCCTCGCGCCGGAGCATCAGTTTCCCGCCGGCATCGACGACTGCGTGTTCGCCGCAAACTGGATTTCCGAGAATGCCAAGCGCTGGAACGGAGATCCGAAGCGAATGGCCGTGGGCGGAGACTCGGCGGGCGGCAATCTTGCCGCTGCGACGGCTATCGTTGTGAATGGCAAATCCGGCGGCCCAAAATTCAAAGCAGCCGTGCTGATTTACGGTGTCTTTGACATGGCTGCCACTATCGAGCGATCCAAACAAACGGGCGCAGGGCTGACCGAAGGAGCGGCGCAGGGTTATTTGGGCAAAAACTATCCAGCCGCCTTGAACGATCCACGCGTCAGTCCGAGCCGTGGACTCGCGAAAGGGGCAATCCCGCCATCTTTCATAATTTGCGGAACCGCTGATGACCTGTTGCCCGAATCGCGTGCAATGTCCGAAGCGATGAACAAGGCGGGCATCGAGCATGAGCTGCACGTGGTTGATGAGATGCCGCATGCGTTCATGCAGATGGGCGCCTTGTCGGACTGCCGAAAAGGATTTTCGCTGATATCGACATTCCTGGCGCGTCATGTCTAAACCGCTCCGCGAGGCCGAATTGTAAACTGGCCGAGGCAATATCTGCCTCGGCCAGTCTGCCTAAAGCCCCTCTATATTCTGTGTGCCAGCCGCGACTGCGATGACGCCTCAGCTGAATCGCACGCCTTTCATCTGGCCATCTTTGCGCCACTTGCGAACGAGTTCGTGGAACTCAACCGGTCCGCCGCCGTACTGGTCGCCCGCCAGCCCCGTGCCTTCTTCCGGTTTACCTTCATTGTTGTAGTAACCCGGCGTGCATTCGGTAAGGAACCGCTGATTGTTCAGCGCCTTCTCCCGGATTGTTGCAACCCACTCAGCTTCGGCCTCGGCGCTCGGTTCGATGCACCGTGCCTCGTTTAGTTTCGCGTGCTGAATAACCTCGGTGATGTGCTGTGCCTGCTCCTCGAGCATGTGCGGAAAGTTGGCGGTTATTGCATTTTGGATGATGCCCATGTGGAAGCAGTTCGGGAATCCGGAGCTGTAGAATCCGTGCAGTGTCTTGACGCCGTCCGCCCAATGCTCGGTAAGTGACTTGCCGCCGCGGCCATACACCTCGAAGGCGGCGCGCCGGGTGTAGGAGGTGCCGACTTCGAATCCCGTCGCGAAAATGATGCAGTCCACTTCGTACTCGACGCCGTCGAACACCAGGCCTTTCTCGGTGATGCGATCGACCCCGCGGCCCATCGTATCGACGAGCTTCACGTTCGGGCGGTTGAACGCCGGCAGATACTCATCATTAAAAGTGGGGCGCTTGCAGAACTGCCGGTACCACGGCTTGAGCGCCTCGGCAGTCTTCTTATCCTTGACGATTGCGTCCACGCGCGCGCGGACCTGGTTCATCTTTTTGAAATCCGCCAACTCCATCATGCGCGCCGTCTCATGCCGCGTCTCCGCGTTGTCTTCCCTCTTTCGCGGCAGAATGGCCGCCAGGTTACGGATGATATCCGTCCAGCCGTCACTGACCAGGTCGACCTCCTGCTCGCCACCGGAAACCAGCGTGTTGAAGTTTTCCATCCGATGCTTCTGCCAGCCCGGCTTCAACGTCTTTACCCATTCCGGATCGGTCGGCCGATTCCCGCGCTCATCGACTGACGAAGGCGTGCGCTGGAAGACGTACAATTGCTGCGCGTACCTGGCGAGATGCGGTACGCACTGAACGGCAGTCGCGCCGGTGCCGATAACAGCGACTTTCTTGTCGCCGAGTTTGTGCAAATTCCCCGTGGTGTCGCCGCCGGTGTAGCCGTAGTCCCAGCGGCTGGTGTGGAACGTATGCCCCTTGTAGTCGTCGATACCAGGAATTCCCGGCAGCTTCGGCCGGTTCAAAGGGCCGTTGGACATGACGACGAAGCGCGCGCTCATCCGGTCGCCGCGGTCGGTGGTGACGATCCACCGGCACTCTTCCTCGCTCCAGGTGACGTCTTTGATCTGAGTCTGAAAGCATGCATTGCGATATAGATCGAACTTTTCGCCGATACGCCGTGCATGGGCCAGGATTTCGGGAGCGAAGGAGTACTTCTCCTTCGGGATGTAGCCGGTCTCCTCGAGCAGCGGCAGATAGATGTATGCCTCGATATCGCACTGCGCGCCCGGATAGCGGTTCCAGTACCAGGTGCCGCCGAAGTCGCCGCCCTTCTCGATGATGCGGATATCGCGCACTCCCGCCTCGCGCAAACGTGCGCCGGCCAGCAGGCCGCCGAAACCACCGCCAATGATCACAACCTCAACCGCGTCGTTCAGCGGTTCGCGGGTGAACCCTGGCTCGACATAGGGATCGTCCAGGTAGCGGCTGAAGTCGCCCTTTACTTCGACGTATTGATGGTTGCCGTCAGCGCGCAGACGTCGGTCCCGCTCGGCGCGATACTTCTCGCGCAGTACATCGGGATCGAAATCCATTCCTTCGTTGCTGGTGGACACCACTTTGGCCTCGTCGTTCATGAGACGAACTCCTGCCCGTCCAAGGGCTTGAAACTTTCGGATTATTCGGGGCTATCGAGCATGGTTTGAGTATTACTCAAGCCAAACAAAACAGTCAAACGCGTCGAAGTCGCTCGCGTGTTTCGGCTTAACAATCCTGGCAAACCGACCGGTGCTCTATTTCAATGAAGGCAGAAAGTCCGGCATGTCGCGCGAAGGCTTGCCCTGCCACTTCGGCGCGCGCTTCTCGATGAAGGCCTTCGCACCTTCCGAAATGTCGGGTAACGACCGGACATAATTCATCGCCTGGACTTCGAGATCGTCGGCGCGTTCGGTGGAATGCTCGCTGAGCTGCAGGTGAATCAACCGCTTCGTCATCGCGACCGAAACCGGCGCGGTGTTCCGCGCGATATCCACGGCGAAAGCCTGCACTCGATCGAGCAGCTCGGCGTCGGGCCATACCTGGCTGACGATTCCGAGCTGCAGGGCCTCCTGCGCGCCGAAAATCCGCCCCGAAAGCAGCAGGTCACTGGCCTTAGCGAGTCCGATTTGACGCGGCAGAAAGAAGGTCGAAAAAAGCTCAGGCATCGCGGCCCGCCGCGTGAAAACAAATCCCATCCGCGCGCTCTCGGCTGCGATCCGGATATCGAACATCATCGGGATCGTGATTCCGCCGCCCACCGCCGGCCCGTTGATCGCGGCGATCACCGGCTTGGTCATGTTCCACGGCCGAATCATTCGTTTGAGCAGCGCGCCCATTCGCGAGGCCTCTCCCGGCGCGACTCCCGTCAGATCGGCGCCTGCGCAAAACGCCCGCCCCGCGCCCGTCACGATGATCACGCGAACACTGTCGTCCGCTTCCAGCTCCGTCAATGCTGCGTCGAGGTCCGACACCAACTGGTAGTTGAGTGCATTGAGCCTCTCGGGCCGGTTGAGTGTAACGGTCGCGACGCTGTTCTCCAGCTCCAGCAGAACGGTTTCGTAACTCATTTGAAAACTCCTCGTTTCAGAGGCTGAAAGTGAAGCCGCCGTTGACCGGATAGGTCTGTCCCGTAACCCAGCTCGACGCGTTCGAAGCAAGAAACAGCACCATGTTTGCCACATCGGTCGGTTCGCCGACGCGATGCATCGGGTACAGGCGCAGCATCTTCTTGGTCCGTTCCTCGTCTTTGAGAATCGGCTCCAGTGTCGGCGTTCGCGTGGTTGCGATCGCAACCGAGTTCGCGCGGATTCCATGACGAGCCATTCCACGCGCGACCGAACGCATGAAGCCCGCCGCACCGGCCTTCGCAAACGCGTAGACCTCGGAACCGGCGTCGCCGTATCGCCCCGCATCGGAAATGATTGTCACTATGCTGCCCTGATGGTTCTGTTGCATCGCCGGCAGCACGCATCGCGTGCAATTCAACACGCCGTACATATTGACGTTGAGCCACGGCACCCAATCGGCCGGCTCGGTTTGAGCGAAGGGCTTGGCGAAAGAAACTGCGGCGGGATCGGGCCCGAAGTTTCCGGCATTGTTCACCAGGATATCGATACGGCCAAACTTCTTCGTCCCCGCCTCGACCATCGCCTGCACGCTTTTGAAGTCACCGACGTCCGCCTGCGCCGCCATCGCGTCCACGCCCAGCTCCGATACTTCCGCCGCCACCGCCTCGGCCCGCTCACGATAGAAGTCGTTCACGATGACGCCGCCGGCGTTGTATGAGGCCAGGTGCAGCGCGATTTGGCGTCCCACGCCTTGCCCTGCGCCGGTGACCAGCGCGACGCGTCCATCGAGATCGAGGATGTTTCCAACTTTGCCCATTTGATTTCTCCGAATTCAGAATAAAACAGAATGTTTTTGAGTCTTTCTCAAGCCACCGAATCTATTCGAGCGCGCCCGAGGCCACGATCTTCGCGATGCGGTCCTCATCGTAGCCCAGGATGCCACTCAGCACTTCGTGAATATGCTGTCCGAGCGTCGGTCCTCCGCGCTCGATGCGCGCCGGAGTCCGCGAGAGTTGGAAGCGAGTGCCCTCGATGACGACGCCGGAAATCAGAGGATGAGGCACGGTGACGAAGTGATTGCGATGAACGAGCTGCGGGTCGCGGAACAGGTCTTCGCTGGTCTGCAGCCGATGCGCCGGCACGCCGCGCGCCTGCAGTTTGGCTTCGAGTCGCTCGCCATCCAACGGCGCGGTCCATTTGCCGACGATCTCGTCGAGCTCCGCCGATCGCGCGAGGCGTCCTGCCGCCGTCGCGAGGCTTGTGTCCCGGGCAAGGTCCGGGCGGTCCAATTCGATGCAGAGCGCCTGCCAGTGTTCGTCGGTCTCGCATGCAATCGCAATCCAGCGATCCGCGCCGGCCACCGGATAGGTGCCGTGCGGAGCGCAATACGGATCCGCGTTGCCCATCCGGCTCATCACGCGATCGTTCACCTGCAGTTCGAGCAGCGCAGGGGTGTAGAAGTGGAGCGCGGATTCAGCCTGCGAAAGATCGACGAACTGACCCTCGCCGGTGCGGCGGCGATGCTCGATCGCGGCCAGGATTGAAAGCACGGCGAAGCGCGGCGCGACCGAATCAGTGTAGGCGGCGAACGGTCCGACGGGTTCTCGATCCGGCCAGCCCGTGACCTCATAGAATCCGCTGAGCGCCGCGCCCAGGTTGCCGAAGCCCGCGAATTTCGCCAGCGGTCCCGATTGGCCCATCAGCGAGCTGCTGACTTGCACGATCTTCGGATTGATCTTGCGCAGCGATTCGTAGTCAAAACCCCACGCCGCCATCGCACCTGGCGCAAACGAATCGAACACCACGTCGGCCCATCGCACCAGGTCGAGCACCACTTCACGGCCCGTCGGCGTGTTTGGATTCAGCGTCAACCCCAGCTTGCCGGCATTGAAGTTCTGCTGCGGCGCCGAATGCTCCGGCGACGGGTTGCCGTCGATTCTTGGCTGCAGCGCGCGAATCAAATCCTGGCGCGTCGCCGACTCGATACGCACTACCGTCGCGCCATGATCGGCGAGTACGCGCGTAGCCAGCGGCCCCGCCATCACCCAGGCAAAGTCGACGATCTTGAGATCGCCGAGTGCGTGAGCCGAACTCGCCGCGCGAGGCTCGCCGCGCGATTGCGCCGTGCTTCGCGGCTGCGAAAGCACCTCCGCCGTGTGCTGTCCCAGCCTAGGCGGCCGTCCCAGCTCGGGTTGCGGCGCTGCGGAAAAGTTCGCGATACGGCTCGGCACCCTGAGTGCGCTCCGCGCGCGTGCAGTCCCGACAGATTCCGAATCTCCAGATTCCCTCTCCACAGATTCCCAGACATGACGAGCGGCAAGGTGCGGACTTTCCAGCACGTCGCGGGCATTCGCCGCGGGTGCTATCAACAAGCGGCGCGCCGATGCGGCCTCGAACAACTCCGCTTTCGTTTTGGTAGCGGTGAATCGCGCTATCGTCTCGATGATTCGATTGTATTCGGAAATCGGCTCCTTGCCGGTGAGCAGCAACATCCCGTATTCGATCCAGTCCTTGTCGCGCGTCGCCTCATCGCACAGACCCTCTTCACAGATCCATTCGAACAGCCGGCGCATATACGGTCCGACCATCGTGCCGAACATGATCGACACGATGACGTGTCCATCGCGCGCCGGATAAACGAAGCGAAGATTCAGCGGGCCGACTTTTGCGCCGCCGCCCGCGCGCTCCGGCGGCTTCGCGCGATTGGGAAATGCCAACGGCTGTGCCTGCGCCGCCAGCATCGCAGCCTGTTGTGCCGACACATCGACATGCTGTCCCAGTCCGGAGCGCGCCCGCTCGTGCAGCGCGATCAGCGTCGCACTCGCCGCCTCGGCGCCAGCATGCAGCCACGCTTGCGCGAGACTTATCCGCACCGGCGCGCGATCCGC
>JBEKLS010000014.1:0-46412 GCA_050010075.1 Binatus sp. (SeqCode)
GCTGCGGCCTTGGCCGGACTGAATGTGACCGGCAGATGCTTGATGCCGGCCAGCAGGTTGGAGCGCAACCGCTCGACCGGCCCTGCGGGCGCCATATCGGGCATGCGGCGCAATAGTTCGCCTAGCATCACACGCATTTCCAGGCGGGCCAGGTTGGCGCCAATGCAGAAATGTTCGCCATACCCGAACGCGATGTGGTCGTTTGGCTGGCGAGCGATATCGAAACGGTAAGGATCATCGAACACTTCCTCATCGCGATTTCCGGAAGGATTCCAGATGACTACGCGATCGCCTTGATGGATGGTGCGGCCCCGGATTTCGACATCGCGCGTGGCGGTGCGCATAATGTGCGTGATCGGTGAAGTCCAGCGCAGGATTTCCTCAATCGCGGACGGCATCAGCAAAGCGTCGCGCGCGAGCCGCTCGCGATCGGACGGATCGTGCATCAGCGCGTTCATGCCGCCGCTTATCGCATTGCGAGTGGTCTCCTGGCCGCCGAGTATCAGCAGGAAGCAGTTGAAGAGCACCTCGATGTCGGTCAGGCGATCCCCGTCGATTTCGCCGTTGACGAGCGCGCTGACGAGGTCAGGTCCGGGATTGCTGCGGCGCTCGCCGATCAGCTTCATGAAGTAGTTGAAGATCTCCATCTGCGCCTGCGCGCTGGTCTTCTGCGAAGATCCATCGACCTGGTACTCGGGATCTTCGCTGCCCAGCGTCATGTTGCCGAGCGCGAACATGAGGTCCCAATCCTCGGCTGGGATGGCGAGCATTTCGCAGATAACCGCGGTGGGCAACTTCGCCGCGACATCGACGACCAGGTCGCAGCGGCCCTGCTCGGCGATCGCATCGAGGATCTCAGTCGCGATCGCCCGGATGTGCGGCTCATGCGGCGCGAGAGCGCGCGGCGTGAAACTCCGGTTCAGCATCTGGCGCATCCGGCCATGACGCGGAGGATCGGTGAGGATCATCATCTGGTCGAAGCCGAGTTGCACCTGCGGCTGATTTGGATCCTGCGCGTCGCCAGATCCGAGCACGACCCCGCCGCGCGAGCTGAAGGTCGCTGGATCGCGATAAACGCGCAGCGCGTCGGCATGTTTGGTTATCGACCAGAAGCCTCTTTTGTTCTGCCGCTCGGTCCAGTGGACCGGATCGGCGGCGCGAAGCTCCTTCCATACCGAGTGTGGATCGCCCGCGAGGAACAAATCGAGATTGGTCAAATCGAGATCGTTTTGCATGGCCGCGCCTCCGGGGCGATCGATCGCCGCCAGTGCGTCGACGCTCCGCGCGCCGACCTGATCGTTTTGCTTTAATCAGGCACGCCGGAGGGTCTTCCGTCAAACCTTTCGAACTGTGCGGATCCAGGCGATCCCGCGGTTTGCCATCGCCAACGCGATTTTGGTGAAACGCCGACCGCGCGTTAATCGTATTGGTTAGTGGAGCGATTTCGATCGAGGCCCCAGGCGTGAGAGGTATTTCTTCATGACGCAGCGATTTTTGACGGCGATTGTTGGCGCGGCGTTCATATTCGCGATGCCGGTCGCGGCGCTGGCGCAAAACTTCGGCGGCTACGGTGGAGGGTCGTACGCCTCCGGCGCCGGTTATGGATGCGCCGGCAATCCTCAGATCGCCCAGTTGATGCAGCAACGCGAGGACCTCAACAACCAGATTTCGCAGGCTGATTACTATCGCGACTATAACAGCGCCCATCAGCTTGCTTCCCAGCTCGACTCCGTCAACCAGCAGATCGGCCAGCTCGGTCCGAATGGATGCGCGCCTTCCGGCAACGGCTATTCGCAGAACCAGCCCTCGTCCGGGCCGTACGGATCGCCACAACAGTACATGAGCCAGGGTAACGGCTACGGCGCTGGCGCTCCACAGGGATATGGCGCGCCGCAAGGGTACAATGCGCAAGGATACGGTGCGGCGAATGGCGGCGCCCCGGCTCCGAGCGCGCCCGGCTCCCTGCTCGGCGCGCTCACCGGAATGGGAGCGCAAAACGGCGCACCCGGTTCCAGCGTGACAGCCAACCCCAACGGCGCAGCAGGCAGTCCGCTGACATCAATGATAGGCCCGCTCCTGCAGGGCTTCATGCACTGAGCATAACCTTCATAACTGTCTCCCGAGGGCAACGTAAGCGCTTGATTTAGTTGGTGATCCCAGCGGGAGTCGAACCCGCGTTCCCGACGTGAGAGGCCGGTGTCCTAACCACTAGACGATGGGACCATCGTCGCGCGCTTCGGTGGCGCGCCCTTGCAGTTGCGTTGGCTGAGGAGGCAGGACTCGAACCTGCAATCGCCTGATCCAGAGTCAGGTGCCTTACCAATTTGGCCACTCCTCAGCGCAGCCCTGAAATATAACCAACGGCCATCATGCGCGCCACCGCAGCGATTTGAGTCGTTGGAGCATCGCCGCCAGTCCGCGCTATAGATCGAATAGATCGGGTCCTCGCGCGGGAGTCGTCGGATGAAAATCGAAATCGATCACATCGCGATGCCGGTATCGGACATCGAACGCTCGGTGGAGTTCTACGGCCGGGTTCTCGGCGCGCAGCCGATCGACCTCGAGAAGTGGCGCGCGGGCAAATGGCCGATTGTCAGCATCAGCTTCGGACATCAGAAGTTCAATCTTCATCCCGCGGCCAACGACTTCACGCTGAAGGCCGCGCATCCCGCGGTCGGCGGGGGTGACTACTGCTTCGTCTGGGCCGGCACGCCGGAATCGGCGATAGAACATCTCAAGCGCGAACGGATTGAAATCATCGAAGGGCCCGTCACCAGGATCGGCGGCCGCGGCAAGGGCGTTAGCGTCTACTTCCGCGATCCCGACGGCAACTTGCTCGAGCTGATCAGCTATACGACTAACGCGGCCTGACCCGGCCGCGAAAAATATCCGGCACTCTATACGATTGTCGTGTGACGCAGCGTCTCGGCGTGGCGGTTGACGAGCGCGTCGCATCGCGCGAGCAGCGCGGGATTGGCCGAGTGGCGTTCGATCATGTAGCTGAGTTCGCCCAGGTCGTGGACCAGCAGGCGCAGGCATCGCTCGTATTCGTCGGGAGTCTGCAGCGCCTTCAACAAATCCGAGACGAGGTCTTCGAGCTCGGTTTCTTCAACTTCGAGCGCTATCTCCAGTGCGCGTTCGAGCTTGATTCCGGGCCTGGCGTCGCTCTGTGATTTTTCGAGCAGCGCGCGCAAGCGCACGATAGTCGCGTCTTCGAGCGAGATTGGACTGGGCTTGTCGAGCATCTCTTCCTGATCGAGCACCGTGGTCACCAGGTCGAGCGCGCCGACGTGGCGCGCTTCATCACGCGCCATCCCGAACCAGAAATCCTGCAGCGCCTCGTCCTTCGCGAAGATCTTCGCGAAGCGGGCGTACAGCGCCATGCTTTGTTTTTCCAATGCGATGGTCGCATCGAGCACTTCGCGCGTCGTGGGCATCGTGGATGGATGATAGCTGCTGACTTCGCGCGGCGTAAAGCAAGAAGGCGCGGCGTTCTGCGCTCAGAATGACAATTCTGAACCTGCCGAGCCCGAGCGCAGGAGCTCCAGCAGACGCTTCATCGCGATTCGCACCTCTACGGCGAAAGGCACGGTCGCGACCAGGTAGATGAACACCGTCATCGCGATTACCAGGACTCGAACCGCAAACGGGCCGGCTACGACAGAATCAACGGAGACCGAAGTCCACACCAGGAAAATCATTATGCCGAGCCAGAGCGGCACCACCGGCCAAACGATGTGCATGTTCAACGTGACGAGCGTGGCGCCGCCGTCGCGGCGGAAGTTGCCCTCGATGATCGGCAGGAATGAATTCTGGTAGCCGGCAATGCGATGAATTTTGAAGCGGTTGCCGGCGACCTTGCCTTCGAAATATCCGCGCTTGTTGGAAGTGGGCCATCCCCATTTGCGCGGCGGCTCGACAACCTCCTGGAGAACCCGGGCGGCGTGCGCGGTGCTCATCGGAGTCGTGAATTCAAATTTACGAAATGGCGGCCGAAGATATTCGCGCGGCACATCAGGTTCGAAATCAGTCCCGGTTATTCGTTCGGCTTCAAACATTGCCGAAGGATCGTAACCGAAGCGTCGCCCTGACGCACGGAGGCCCGATCGCACTTAGGCAATCGGGCCTCCGGCTGTGAATTGCGCAACTGTTATTTTGCGAGCTCGGTCGCGCGCGTCTCGCGAATGACGGTGACCCGAATCTGACCCGGATAGGTCATGTCGGTCTCGATTTTACGCGCAACGTCGCGCGCCAGCATCGAGGTGTCCTCGTCCGAGATCTGCGTCGGCTCGACGATCACGCGCATCTCGCGCCCCGCCTGCACGGCGAAGCATTTCTCGACGCCCTTGAACGACTTCGCGATCGTCTCGAGATCTTCGAGCCGTTTGACGTAGCTCTCGAGCACTTCGCGCCGCGCCCCGGGACGTGCACCCGACAGCGCGTCGGCCGCATCGACCAGCGGCGCGAGGATCGTCTCGGCTTTGACTTCCTCGTGATGCGCCGCGATCGCATTTACTATTTTCGCCGATTCGCCGTACTTGCGCGCTATCTCGCCGCCGATCAGCGCATGCGAGCCTTCGACCTCATGCGTCAGCGCCTTGCCGATATCATGCAGCAGCGCCGCGCGCCGGGCCTGCTTTTCGTTGAGCCCCAGCTCGGCCGCCATCGCGCCGCAGATGAACGCCGCTTCGATCGAATGCATCAGCACGTTCTGCGCGTAGCTGTAGCGGTACTTGAGCATCCCGAGCAGCTTGACCAACTCGGGGTGGATGCCGTGCACGCCGACCTCGATAATTGCGCGCTGGCCGGCCTCGCGGATCGATTCCTCGACCTGCTGCTCGGCCTTGCGCACGACTTCCTCGATACGTCCCGGATGAATGCGGCCGTCCGAGATGAGCTGCTGCAGCGCGACCCGCGCGATTTCGCGGCGAATCGGATTGTGGCACGAAATTACGACCGCCTCCGGAGTGTCGTCGATGATTATATCGACGCCGGTGGCTGCCTCGATCGCGCGGATGTTGCGGCCTTCGCGGCCGATGATACGGCCCTTCATCTCGTCGTTGGGGAGTGCGATCACCGAGACTGTGCGCTCGGCGACGAACTCGCCCGCCAGCCGCTCGATTGCGATCGCGACGACCCGCTTGGCGCGGCGGTCGGCCTCCTCGCGCGCTTCTTCCTCGACGATTCGGATGTGCTTGGCCGCGTCGGTGCGCGCCTGCCCGATCATCTCGTCCATCAGCGAGCGCTTGGCTTCCTCGCGCGTCAGGCCGGCGACGGCCTCGAGCTTGGTGCGCGCCTCGTCGATATGCGCCTGCAGTACTTCTTCCTTGTCGGTGAGACTTTTCTCACGCGAGCGCAAACTCTGATCGCGCCGATTGAGATCGGCTTCGCGCCGCTCGAATGCTTCCTGGCGCTTTTCGAAAGTCTCCTCGCGTGCTTCGAGTTTCTGTTCGATCGCGGCAATCTCGCGCCGGCGATCGCGCATCTCGCGTTCGGCGTCGGCCTTCGCGCCGACCACCATGTCCTTTGCCTTGAGTTCTGCCTCCTTGACTACGAGCTGGCTCCTGGTTTGAGCCTCCTTGGTTATTTCTTCGGCCTGAGCGCGCGCGGCCTCCAGGTTAACGGCGTCCTTACGCTGTTTCGTTATTCCCCAAATGAAAAAGACCGCGCCACCAACTATGAATCCCAGGATTGCCATGATTAGTGCCACCCGGGTTTACCTCCTTCGTCCGCGTTCGGCGAGCTGGCAGTGGCGCTTCGCAGGCTCGATGAACTACGGACTCGGTCACGATGAAGTTGAGCCGCCGGTCGAGTCCCGTCTCGGGGATTCGATCGAGCAGCTGGAATGAATAGGCGAGTCCCACGCTGGTCGCTTCACCGCCGAACTGGCCGATGAAACGATCATAATGACCCCCGCCTCGTCCCAGGCGCTGGCCTTCGCGACCGAAGGCGACGCCGGGCACACAGACAAGAATGTTCGCGAAATTTTTGCGGTCGAGAGCCTCCGCCAATGCGGGCGGCTCGAGAATTCCGTAAGCTCCGCGCGCGAGCTCGCAACGATTGCGAATGCGATGCGCGACGATCGTGCCGGTCGCCGAATCAACCCGCGGATAGAAGACAGCGCGGCCTGCGGCTAGCGCGTCAGCGAGAATAGCGTCCGTCGAAACTTCGTTGCCGACTGCGGCATAGAGCACGACCGCCGACGCGTCGCGATAGGATTCGCTCGCGAGCACATGGCGCTCGACGCTTTCCGACCACGCGGCCGCGCGCTCGCCTTGAAGCGCGTCGCGGCACGCGATCATGATCGCGCGAAGGTTTTTCTTTTCGTCCGCCACAGTCGTTGCCATGGCGGGAGCGGGTTTAACTGCTCGAATGGGCCGCGCGTTCGTCGCGCGCGCCTGTCGCTGTCGTTGTCGTTCTCGATCCGGCTGACAGCCGGCCTGTATCCACGATACGCCCTATCGCGAAAGCCTTCGATGCGGTTGAAAAAAGTTGCACGGGCCTCATCCTTATAAGCACCGCGTTAGGCCACTCTCGAGATCCACAATTCCCGCCCCCGTCCGAAATTGGTCACCTCTCGGATGCCGCGCGCTGTTACGGCGATTGATTTTCATGCTCATTCGCCGTCGATAGCCGCGGACAGCCGTTTATCCATCGCCGCGATTCGATCCACCAGCTCCTGATGCTCCCGGCGCAGGTGTTCGAGCTCCTCGGCGAAATTTAACGCAGCCAGAATTGCCAGGTTCACTGAATTGATGGTCTGGCTCCCGGCGCGGATATCCTTAATCTTCTCGTCCACCGTCTCAGCCAGCGACTTCACCCAGTCGTCGCCCGCATCGCTGGCGACGGTCAGGTTCTGTCCCATGATCTGGACGCTGACGCCCTTCATATTCAGCCAAGATCTATCCCGTCGAAACGGGTGAGGATTTTTTCGATCCGCGTGCGCACGTCGTTGCGCTCGTTTTCATGCTGCTGGCGCTCGGCGGTCAATTGCTTGACCATACCGGCCGCGTCAGCATATTTTTTTTCCGCTTCCGCAAGCTTCTGCGCGAGTTGATCGTTTTCCTTGCGCAACTGATGGATACGCGCCACCGAAGCCTGAATTCTTTCGTCTAGTTGCTTTAAAACATCTGTCGCCATGGGAGAGAATCTTCTACCTTTAGTTTAATTTTTGATAAACTGGCCTGTCAAGCTGCATAAGAGCCGCTCGCACTCTGCTCTCCTGCGTCGTCACTTGCAAACAACGCGTCAACAAACTCGCGCGCGTCGAACTCGCGCAAATCCTCGAGCGCCTCGCCCAGTCCCACGAACCGCACCGGAATCTTGAGCCGGTCCGCAACCGCAACCACCACTCCGCCCTTCGCCGTGCTGTCGAGCTTGGCCAGCACCACGCCCGTCAGCGGAACCGCGTCGCCAAAAATCGACGCCTGGCTAAGCGCGTTCTGACCGGTGTTGGCGTCGAGCACGAGCCACGTCTCATGCGGCGCGCCGGGCAGCTCGCGCGCAACCACGCGCGCAATCTTTTTGAGCTCCTCCATCAGATTGACCTTGGTCTGCAGGCGCCCGGCGGTGTCGATCAGCACCGTGCTGGTCTTGCGCGCGACCGCAGCTTTGACCGCGTCGAACGCGACCGCCGCGGGATCAGAGCCTTGCGATTGCTTGATGATGTCGGCGCCCGCGCGGTCGCACCACACCTCGAGCTGCTCGATTGCGGCGGCGCGAAAGGTATCCGCCGCCGCGACGATTACGCTGCCGCGCTCGGCCTTGAGCCGCGCCGCCAGCTTGGCGACAGTGGTCGTTTTGCCGACGCCGTTGACGCCCACCAGCATGATAACGAGCGGCGCGTCGCCCGAGTCGGCGGGCGCGCGATCGGCGGACATCATGATAGTGGCAATCTCGGCCTTGAGGGCGTCGCGAATCGCGTCGGGCCGGTTGTCGTTGCCCATCTTCGCGCGCACGGCGGCGGCAATCTTCATGCTGGCGTCGACGCCAACGTCGGCGGCAATCAGTGCTTCCTCGAGGCCCTCATATATCTCGTCGATTTTCGCGCTGCCGGTGAGCGCAGCCCTGATTCGCGCGAGGAAATTTTCGCGCGTCTTGCGCAGCCCGAGCCCGATTCGCACCGGCTCGCGCAAGGGCGCTGGCGGCGCGACAGGCGGCTCGGGCTCGACGGCGGCGGACGGCTCGGTAATTTCATGCGGAAACTCTTCGGCCGCGAGCACGATAACGGGCGGCTCGGCCTCCGGCACCGCTTCGACTGGTTGCGTTGCCTCAACTGGTTGCGGGCGCGACGAGCGCGCCTTGCGCAGGCTCCATTGAATCAGAACGCCAATGAAAACCAGCCCGGTTGCGCCCCCGCCGGCCAGAACTAAAATGAATACGAGTTCGAAAGGTGTCACAGCCTACGTCGTCCGGAAAAACAATCCTGAAGAAACTTCGCTGCCAAGAATAACAGTAGCAGCCGCGCTCCGAAACCGGTGCGCGAGCGCGTTTGCCGAAGAATTGCCTCGCCCCAAGAGGGGAGAGGCCGACGCTCGTCCGCGCGCGGCGGGTGGGGACAGAGGTTCCTGATTTCGCATGCAGCAGAATGTGCGGCGCCACAAGACAATCGCGCCGCATAAGCTCCTCCACCCTAATCCTCCTCCCATTTGGGAGGAGGGAACCAGACGGAAGCGTGAAACCCGGGAGGGGTTTCACATTTAATGAACTTCCTCGCTATAACGGTGACGGGCGCATCACCAAGGGAGATTCCGAAATGGCCAAGCTCAAAGGGAAAGTTGCAATCGTAACCGGCGCGAGCCGCGGTATCGGCAAGGCAATCGCGGAACTATTCGCGAGTGAAGGCGCGAAGGTCGTATGCTCGGCGCGCACGCTCAAGGAAGGCGAGCACAAGCTGCTCGAAGGCTCGCTCGAGACCACGGTTGCAGCGATCAAGAAAGCGGGCGGCACGGCCGAGGCTGTCCTCTGCGACGTTTCGTCGGAGGCTGATTGCGAGAAACTGGTCGCCGAAACGCACAAGCTTTTTGGGCCGGTGGACGTGCTGATAAACAACGCGGCGCTGACCTACTTCATCCCGGTTAAGGATTTTCCGCCGAGTCGATGGATGCGCTCGTTCGCGGTGAACCTGCACGGCCCGTTCATCTTGAGCCACCTGGTGCTGCAGGACATGGTTCCGCGCAAGTCGGGCGCGATCGTGAACATTTCGTCGGGCGCGGCGATCGGACCGGGCCGCGGACCATACAATAAGGGCGAGGCCTTTCTTCGCGGCAGCGTATGCTATGGCGCGGAGAAGGCGGCGCTCGAGCGCTTCACGCAGGGACTCGCCGAGGAAGTTTACGAAGATGGAATCTCGGTGACCTGCGTGTCCCCGTCGCAGGTAGTCGCGACTCCCGGCACGGTGCATCACCATCTCGTGACGGGCCCCGACGATCCGACGGGCGAGCCGGTAGAATGGATGGCGCAGTCGGCGCTGCTGCTGGCGACCGAGCCGCTCGACAAGGTGACGGGCCTGGTGACATACAGCCAGACCCTATTGAAGGACTACGGCGTAAAGGTAAATCAGCTCGGCATCGGCTTCGAAAGAAAAGGCAGCGGGTACAGTTTGATTTAGCCGCGGGGAATTTTGGTCCGTAAAGCTTACGCCGGTTTTTCTGACGAGCGTGCGCGGCGGCCGCGCTCCCGGGTGGCATAAATCAGCAGCCTCCCGCAGTACCAGAGCATTAAAATGCGTCCCACTAAGTCCATCCAACTGATTAAGGACACGCTCCCAACGCCCGACACGGAGAGGTGATATCCTATCCGCCAGAGCGCTTTGAAGGATTGGAAGACTACGAAAAGCATCACAGCGAGGACGATCCAGCGAACGGCGACCGGCATATCCTGAACGAAGTCATTATTCCATTGGTTGGGCGGCGGAGATTCTCCCGGCTCCGCCGCCTCCGTCAGACCTCGAATAGTGGCGCGGCGCCAGACCGAAAACCCGACAAAAAAACTCGCCATGATAACAATAACTTCAACGGAACTCGTGAGGGCTATAATCGTCCACATTGAGAGCCCACTCCGGGCAGTGAGCCAGGAATTCAGAGGCCCTATCACTGGAAGCAGAGCGAACGAGAGTCCAATTACAACTATTCCTAAAATGAGACTCACGGCCCTTGCGCGCCGAGCGAAAGCCCGCAGCGCCCGTTCCCTCTCGGCGTCCGGTACCACGTATCCGACTCCCTTCATCTTGGGATAGAAGACCAATCGGCCGTCCGGCATTCGCTTGAAGTGACGCTCAACGCCGTGGCTGAAGGAGTTGGGTGAGAGGTAAGTCCGAATGGCCGCGAACAAAATCGCCAGTACTCCTATGCCCATGAGGAGCAGATAGATTTTTCCCCACCAGATATCGCCTTTGTGCTGCAGAGCTTCATCGCGATACTGATAGGCATCCTTGTAAGTTGGATCGAGATTGATCGCTTTGTTGTAATCGGCGATCGCGTCGTCGTAGTCGTAACGCGACGCGGCGGCATACCCGCGAGAGAAGAAGGCGAAGGCGTTTTTGGGATCCTCCTCGATCGCGCGGTTGAAGTCGTCCCATGCGCGATCGAAGTCGCCTTTCTGCCACCAAGCGTAGCCGCGCCACGCATGAGCGTTACTCTGCGAGGGGTCGAGCTTTAGCGCCTCGTCATAGTCCGCGATGGAACGGTCGGTCTGTTCGAGCCGACTATATGCAATCCCTCGATCCAAATATGTCACAGCACTGTGCGGATCGAGCTGGATGGCGACGTCGTAATTTGTGATCGCTGACCGATAGTCGCGGGCGATGTAATGTACATTCCCGCACCTGCGATAAACTTTGCTCGAACCCGGCGCCAGTTTGAGTGACTCAGCACAATCTAAAAGAGCGGGGGCAGAATCGCCCTTATGAGCGTGCGCTTCACCCCGCGCGCTCCAGGCTTCGGCGTCATCGGGGGCTAGACGAATCGCGTCGGACAATCGCGCGATGGCGGTGTCGTAGTCTTTGCGTTTTAGGGCGTCGCTACCCTGCTTGACGAGGTCTGCATCGCGGGTGTCGGCGTGACAGGGCGGCGCGGCAGTCAGCGCTAGCGCCAGAAATAGCAGCCACCCGATGTTGAACTTCTTCGGCATCCGATATCAACCCGAAGTTACCACTTGGGCGACGATAGTACGACGCGGTCGATCCGCGGGTGAGGCTACGGCGGTTGGCGTCGAGAAAGATCCGGGGTCCCTCGGCTTCGCTCGGGATGACACAAAAGACGAACAGGCGACCGGGAGAAAAACCCGTGCTTGGAGAGAAGGTGGCGATCGCGGCTTACGCGGCTTGCGGGATTTTTAGCGAGATGATTCGCGAGACGCCTGGGCGGTCCATAGTTACGCCGTGGATTTGGTCGGCGCGCTGCATCGTGCGCTGATTGTGCGTGATCACGATGAACTGCGAGCGCGTCTTCAGCTCGGACATCAGCGTCGTGAAGGCGGCGAGGCTGAACTCGTCGAGCGGCGCGTCCACTTCGTCCATCACGCAGAAGGGGCTCGGGTTGAGCAGGAACAGCGAGAAAATCAGCGCCATCGCCGACAGCGCTTTCTCGCCGCCTGACAGCAGGCCGATTTCCTTGACCTTCTTTCCGGGCGGTTGCACCAGCACGTTGACGCCCGCTTCGAGCACGTCGCCGGCGTCGGTCAACTCAAGCCGTCCTTTGCCGCCGCGGAGCAACTTGGGGAACAGCTCGGCAAAGTTTTTCGCCGCGCCCTCGAAAGTTTCGGCGAACCGTTTGCGCGCCTCGCGATTCAGATGCGTGATCGTCTTGGTCAGATCGTCGAGCGCGCTCTGCAAGTCTGCGCGCTCGGTGCCGAGCACTCCCGCGCGCTCCTCAAGCTCTTTGACCTCGCTGTCGGCGGCCAGGTTCACCTCGCCGATTCGCTCCATCTTGGCGCGCAGCTCGACTATTCGCGCGTCGTCTTCCGCCGCGATCCTGCCATCGAGCGCGGGAACAATCTCAGCCGCCATCGTGTCGAACTCGGCGCCGAATTTTTCGACAAACGCACGCGCCAACTCTTCGCTGAGCGCGCGGGCGCGTTCGCGCTTGAGGCCGCATTCTGTCGCCTCGGCTTCCAGAGCGGTCAGGGCCTCCTGCGCATTCTTGTAGTCGGCGCGGCGCGCTTCCAGTTCATGCTCGGATGCGTCGCATTGCGTGCGGAGGCGCGACAGCTCGGCTTCGAGCTCGGTCTCGCGTGCGCGCGCCGCGACATCCTGCGCAGAGAGAGTCTCGAGTTCGCGCTCGAAGTCGGCGCGCTCGACATGCGAGCGCTCGAGGTTCGCGCGATGCTCATCGATTTGCGCTTCGATATCGGACGCCTCGCGCCGCGCATGCGCCAGTTCGCTTTCGAGTGCGCCGAGCCGCGACTTGCGCGCCTCGACTTTCGAGGCAGCTTCGAGCATCACGGCGCCAATCTCTTCCGCCGCCGTGCGCAGCGTCGCGATCTCGGCGGCCATTACGGCCAGACGCGCACGCGCTTCCTGTTCGATCTTCGCGAGTTCTTCCAGCCGCGCGTTCGACGCAATCAAGAGTTCCGCGAGCTCGCTGAGGCGCCGGCGCGAATTGCCGCCATGAGCTTCTGCCAGCGCGACCGACTGCTCGGCCCGGGCGAGAGCGGCGCGCCGTTCGTTCGCGACTCGTTCCGCTTCGCGCGCATGTCCCCGGCCCTGTTCGAGTGCCGCATCCGCGCGCTCGCGATCGGCGCGAATCGCGGCGAATTGCCCGACGCGCGTGCGATGCTCGTCTTCCGCGCGCGCCAACTCGCGCGTCTCCGCTTCGATCGCGGCGAAGTCCAATGCAGCGTGACTGTCTTCGGCGCTCCCGCCGCTGATCATCCGCCCCGGCATCACGAGGTCGCCATCGCGGGTCACGAAAACCGTGCCATGACCATTGAGATTCGAGGCCGCCAGCGCGGAATGCAGGTCGTCGGCGAGCATTACGTGCCCGAGCATCGCCTCGGCGACCGGTGAGAACCGCGCTTCGACCTCGAGCATCTCGAGCAGCCGTCCCGCGATACCGGGCGCGTCGATCGCCGGATGCGCCGCGACTCCTGCGTCGGGATGCTGCACGAAGTCCATCCGGCCCGCGCGATTCTCTTTGAGGATCTCGATCGCGCGGAGTGCGAAATTCGGCGACTCGACAATCACCGCGTCCAGCTGAGCGCCGAGCACGGCCTTCAGAGCCGGCTCGAGCGCAAGCGGCGCGCGCACGACCTGTTTGAGAATCGAAGGATCGGTTGCAGGACGGTCGCCGTTGAGCGATTCGAGAATCGTGCGGAGCCGAATATCGACGCCGGTCGGCGAATGATTGGCTTGCAGTTCGCCGTGCGCGCTGAGCACGCCGCGCAGCGAATTAACCCGCGCCGTCAGATGGTCGAGCGCGGTGCGCGCTTCGATTTCGCGCTCGGCCGCCTCGCGCCGCGCGCCTTCGAGATCGGCCGCCGCCGTGCGCGAAGCTTCGAGGTCCGCTTCCGCCGCGTTCATCAGTTCGCGCGCGGCTTCGAGTGCCTGTGCGAGGACCGGCGTTTCTAGCGTCGTCGCTTCGAGACGCTTTTCCAAATCCGCGCGCTCGCCGGCCAGATCGCCGAGGCGGCCGCGAATAACCGCGGCTTCACGCACGACGTCAGACAGGTCGTCCTTGCATTCCTCGCCGCGGCGCTCTGCATTCTTGAGTTCGAGGTTCGCGGCCTCATGCTTGAGCGAAATTTCTTTCAGCGCGGCGTCGGCGTCGCCGCCGCCCGCCGCGATTTCGCGCGCGAGTATCGCGCCTGCTTCGGCGCGATTCGCGCGCGCAAGCGTCGCCTTTGCTTCGAGCTCGGCGAGCCGCCCACTCAGCTCGATTTCGAGCTGCGCGGTCGCGTCGAGCCGCCGCTGCAGGAACCCGCGCGTGCGCGCGCGTTCATTCGCGCCGCTATGCAGATTCTCGAGCTCGCGCTGGGCGCCGCCCAGCTCGGAGCGCGCCGACTGCGCGGCCGAGGCGGCCGCCTCGACCTGCTCGCGGATCGCGGCGGCGCCGGCGCGGGCGCCGTCGAGCGCGCTCTTCAATTCCGCGTCGCGGCCGGTCTGCATGGCGAGCTCTTCGCGCTGATCGATCAGGCGGCGCGCGGCCGAGTAGCGTTCCAGCTCGCCGAGTTCCGCCTTGACGACCTTGTAGGTCTCGGCTTTTTTGGCCTGCCGCCGCGCGAAGCTGAGCTGGCGCTCGATTTCGCTCAGCACGTCGTCGACGCGCGCGAGATTTTCCTTCACGCGCTCGAGCTTGCGCTCGCTCATCTCGCGCCGGCCCTTGAACAGTGAGAGGCCCGCAGCTTCCTCGACCAGGGTGCGCAGCTCATGCGGCTTGGCCTGGATAATTTCCTCGATTCGGCCCTGCTCGACCAGCGAGTAGCCGCGGCTGTGAATCTGCGCGGCCATGAAAAACTCGGTGATGTCCTTCAACCGGCATGGAATTTTGTTGAGCAGGTATTCGGACTCGCCGGAGCGATAGGCGCGCCGCGTCACCGCCACTTCGCTGAGGGCAGAGTACGGTTCGGGAAGCTGGCTGCCTTCTTCAGCCTCGAGCACGAGCGAAACCTCGGCCATCCCGGCGGCGGGATTCGACTCGTTGCCGGCGTAGATGAGGTCCTCGACGCTCTTGCCGCGCAGGCGGGTAGGGGCCTGCTCGCCGAGCACCCATCGGATCGCATCGACGACGTTGGACTTGCCGCATCCGTTGGGGCCGACCACCGCGGTCATCCCCGGCGCGAAGCCGATGGTCGTCGAATCGAGAAATGATTTGAAGCCTAATAATTCAAGGCTTTTAAGACGCATGCTACCTTCGCCTCCACCACACCACCACGTCCCCGCAGCTTATCCCAAACTACCCATAAAGGGTCAAGAGCGACCCCAACCTATCGTGTGTCGCAGGTCAGCTGTCCACAGCTAGTTGTGGATATGTCGGTTTGAGAGACAGCCGACGCTGCATCAAAAAGACAGCTAATCCTGGATTAGCTCTGTATTCCAATAGGCGCTGTCGACCTGCGACAGGTACGGCATCCATTCGCGGTAGCGCCGCAGGCTGAACATTTCGGATGAAAATGGCGTCCATTCGGGTCGTCGAGGCCTGCGCACCAGATGCATTCCGGCTTCGTCGGGCGTGCGGCCACCCTTGCGCCGATTGCAGTGATGGCATGAGCAGACGATGTTTTCCCAAGTCGACATGCCGCCACGCGAGCGCGGGATCACGTGATCCAAATTCAGCTCGGTTCGCGGCAATTTTTTGTGGCAGTACTGGCAGGTATTGCCGTCGCGGGCGAAGATGTTGAACCGCGAAAATCGCACGTGGCGCTTGGGCACGCGCTCGTAAGCGGTGAGCAAAAGGACCCGCGGCACCCGGATAAAGCCGTTTACGATGCCGAGACGCTCATGCTGGACCTCGATCGACAGATCGCGCCAGCTCTCAAAGTCAAAGGTGTGATATTGCTCATCGACGGCCTTCGCAACGCCCTGATAAAGCAGCGCAAACGCGCGTTTTACCGACGTAACGTGAACGGGCAGGTATGAGCGATTGAGAACGAGGACCTTGCTGTTCAGCAGGCCCGCTCCCGGGAGACTGGGCGCAACCATGTCGGCCGCAGCAGACACCTCATGACGAGTATCGGCCCACGGATCCGAAGTCAAGATAGATGAGGATTAAAAGCCTGTTATCGAATCGCCAACGGCGCTTGCTTGCGGAGGTCGGGCGTGCCTCGTATGATCCTGCACAAGTTGTCGACGCAAAGGGTAAAACGGTGTACCACTGGACGCGAGTGCTTTTGTGATAGCTCGCGACGCGCGCGCGACGACTCGCAGAGAGTCCATCTGTGAAACGAGAAATCGCAATTAACGCGTCCGCACTCGAGGTGCGGGTCGCGCTGCTCGAAGATAACGAGCTCGCTGAATTCTATCTCGAGCGCAATCGGCAGGTCGGGCTGGCCGGCAACATCTACAAGGGCAAGGTCACGCGCGTGCTGCCCGGGATGCAAGCGGCGTTCGTCGATATCGGTTTGGAAAAGGCGGGCTTCCTGCACGTCTCGGATTTTCACGACGGCGTCTCCGCGCTCAACACCGTGGCGGAAGTGCTCGGCGAAGAAGACGTCGAGACCGAGCCGATTGGTGACAACGAGTTTGCTGAGGCGGAGACCGACGGCGCGGACGAAGCCGCTGCCGGCGACAATGGTGACGGCAACGGCGACGCCGACGGAGGCGCGCCACGCCCATCCGGACGTGGACGGCGTCGCGGCCGCGGACGTCGCAGCCAGGCGCCGCAACGGTCGCGGTTGCCGATAGAGCAGCAGCTACGCCGCGGCCAGGACATCATCGTGCAGATCGCCAAGGAGCCGATGGGCACCAAGGGCGCACGCCTGACGTCGTCGATCTCACTGCCGGGGCGCCATCTCGTGTTCACGCCCACGAGCAATCACATCGGAGTGTCGCGGCGAATCGCGAGCGCTGAGGAGCGTGCACGTTTGCGCGCCGATGTCGGCGAGCTGCGGCCGCCGCAGGGCGGCTTCATCGTGCGGACTGCGTGCGAGGGCGTGAGCCGGCGCGAAATTCAGCGCGACGTCGCCTTCCTGACCAAGCTATGGGGCTCGATTCTGCGCAAGAACGAGAGCATGCCGCCGGCGTCGATCCTCTACAGCGACCTCGACGTGGCGCTCCGAATCGTACGCGATCTTTTTTCCAGCGAAGTTGACCGCCTATGGTGCGACGATCCGACTACCTACAGCCGTGTCGTGCAGTTCGTACAGAACTACATGCCGCGGCTGCGCGCGCGCGTCACGCTGCATGACGGGCCGCAGCCGCTGTTCGATCGCTTCAACATCGAACCGCAGATCGAGCGCGCGCTCGACCGCAAGGTCTGGCTCAAGTCGGGCGGCTACCTGGTTTTCGATCAGACCGAGGCGCTGACCGCAATCGACGTGAACACCGGCCGCTTTGTCGGCAAGCGCAACCAGGACGACACCGTCTTCAAGACCAACCTCGAAGCGGTCGAGGAAGTGGTCAAGCATCTGCGGCTGCGCAACATCGGCGGCATCATCATCGTGGATTTTATCGACATGGCGCGCGAGGGCGATCGCAAGAAAGTCAGCGACGCGCTGGCGGTCGCACTCAAGCGCGACAAGGCGCGGACCTCGGCGCTGAAGATTTCCGAGCTGGGTCTCGTGCAGATGACGCGCAAGCGCACGCGCGAGAGCCTCGAGAAGCTGCTCACGGATGTCTGTCCGCGATGCGAAGGGCGGCGCGTCGTCAAATCGGTGCCGACTCTGGCCGCGGAAGTACTGCGCGGGATTCAACGCGAAGCGGTCTCGAAGTCCGCGGGCGACATGCTGATAGTCAAGCTCAATCCGGAAGTCGCGCGCTATCTATATGATCACGGCGCGAAAGATCTGGAGACGCTCGAGCAGCGCCTCGGCACCAAGATAGTGCTGCGCTCGAATGACGGCATCGAACTCGGCGCGTTCGAACTGGCCAGAGCTCCAGCCGCCGCTTAGCTGCCGATTCAGCGGCGGATCCGGCGCCGATGAGTAGTGTCCGCGCCAGCGATACCCGAGATTGTCACCGGTTTGCGGTCGGGAAACTCGGCTATCAGAGACAAGCGGCCACCCATCGCCTCGACACTCTTTCGCAGCGTCGAAAGCAGAAAATCCGTCCGTCTCTCCAGCCGCGAAACACCGTCCTGTGAGATCCGCAGAGTCTTTGCCATGCGCGCCTGGGTCAGCTTGCGCGCCTGCCGTAGCTCCTGCAGCGTCATTTCCTCTGCCGTAAGCTCGGCGGCTCGCGCCTCGACCCGCTTGCGGCGCGCTGGACTGAGTTGCTTCATCCGTTGTTTCAGCGTGCTCATGTTTATTTCCGCTTGGCGGACGTTTCTTTTTTTATCCGAGCGACCTGAGCATCAAAGCGTCTATCAGCTTTCTCGATGAGATGACGGTAGAAACGCTTTTCGCTGCCGCCTGATTTGTCGCCACCGCACAGGACAATCGCACGCCGGCCTGGATCGAAGGCGAAAGCAAAGCGCCAGACACCGCCGGCCGCCTGGAACCTCAGCTCCTTCATATTGGCGTGTCGTGAATCGTTCAGCGTATCGACACGGGGTCTGCCTATCTGCGGACCAAACTGTTCGAGCAATTTAAGGTGCGCGAGCAATTCGTCCTGTACCGCCTCATCCAGAGCCTCGAATTCTGGGTCAAAATCAGAATGAAATTCAACTGCCCAGGTCACTTTCTAGTATGTTCCTGGAAGCATATGTCGTCAAGTGCATTGTGCACTTGTTCTGCCCGCAATCCGTACCGATCACTTCGCCAGCACCACTGGCGGGGGTTTCCATTCGCCTTTCAGTGCTGTTTCCTTTGGCCAGTACAGGCGCATCGCGACGTAGATTGGGCCGTCGGGGGCTGGCAGCCAGTTCGATTCATGGTCTTTGCCGGGCGAGTCTTTCTGCATGTAGATGGTCAGCGAACCGTCCGCATTCTTCTTCAGGTCGGGCAGCATCGGCGAGTTGATCAGGTAGCGGTTGATCGGATTGTCGATCAGCAACTGCGTCGTGCCGTTGTACATCGTCGCTGACCAGAACGCGTTGACCGGCGGCAGCTGGCCGGCCGGGAACGTCAGCGTGTAGCGGTTCTTGCTGCAATCGGGTTTGTTGCCTTCGCTATCGGTGCTGAGCAGCGGATACATCGCCTCAGCCGGGCTGTTGCCGTAGATTCCCGCCATCGCGGCAGCGGCGCGAAGCGTCCAGTCGCCCGCATATTCCTGCCGGTTGCCGAAGCCAGTGGTGAAGACCCGCCAACCGTTCACGTCCTCGCCGAGCGTCGCTACCTTCTGTTTGATCCTGACGAACCCTATCTCCATTGCCCCCTTCAGCATCATCTGTTGTTCCCGCGTGAGATCGCCGGTCGCGAATGGCTTGCCGGCCTCGATTCCAACGCTGGCGAATCGGGCGCGCAACGGAACTTCGACTTGCGCCGGGCCAATCGGCGGACAGAGGCGCAACAGGAAGTTGAGATAGCCGAAGAAATCAGCCTCGACCACCTGCTTGCTGATCGCTGGCCATTTAATTTCCGCGGCCGCCGGCGGCGCGGGCTTGTGCTCGAAATGCGAGAGCGTCTCGCCACGGTATCCGGCCTGGATCTTCTGGACGTTGGCGAGGTCGGCCGGGTTAAAGAGCTGCGTGCGAATTATTGCCATCGAGAAGTCCGTCTCGCTGTGGAACACGTTGGCGATGCCGTCGGGCTTGGCGCCGTTCCAGCGCGGGCCGGCGACCATGTTGCACTGGGCGCCGCTGCCCGTCGTTCGGCTCCCCATGTAGCCGTAGTTGAAGGTATAGAGATCGACCAGCTGCACCGAGAAGTAGCGCGACTTCTCGATCTCGGGATTGCAGATCACGAACGGCTCCGCCCGCAGGTCCATCGCGACGAACGAGTAGGGCGTGTCGCTGTTGGGGGTAACTACCGCCGTGTCCTTCGGCGTGTACACACGCGCGGTGTTATAAAGCGTATTGAGAGGCGCCTTATACTGCCCCGAGGATTTGTCGATGAAGTACTGGTAGAACACCGTGTAGTTCATGACCATCGGAAAGCCGTAGATGAAGGCGTCCTCGACTGTCTGTCTGGCGTTGCTGTTGTTGGTCTGGGCGTCGGCGGCGGGCGACCTCAACACGGTCAGCATGAGGACAATCACCGCCAGTATCAGCGACTTCATTCGCATCGTGGATTTTTCCTTTTTGTTGAAAACGGAACGAGCGCCGATGATTTACAGCGATCGTTCAAGCGCGTCAATCTTACAGGATTGCGCCGCTGCGATGGTTAGTCACTTGGTCAGACAAACTTCGAAGCCGATCCGGGTCTCGCGAATCTCTGACTTCGTGAACCCGGCCCGCTGGATGAAATCCACAAATTGATCCCTCGTGTAGGCGCGCCGGATGAGTACCAGGCGAAAGATCCAGCGCGTGAAGAAAGCGTTCAGCGCGCTCTGCTTGAGCGTCTCGACCTCGGCGTCGATCGCTTGTTCCGAGACGTCCTTGCGCAAATCAATGATAAGCGTCGTCGCCCCCGGCTTCAGAACCCGGCGCATTTCCTTGAGCGCCGCCACCGGCTCGGAAAAGTTCTTGAACGCGGCGCGGCAGAAGATCGCGTCGAAGGTATTGCTCTCGAACGGCATCTGCGCGGCGTCGCCACGCCGAAAGTCGATCTCGACGCCGGCCGCGGCGGCGCTGCGGCGCGCGAGGTCAATGAAGGTCGCACTGATGTCGAGTCCGGTGACGCGGAAATTACCGGCGCGCGCCAGCTCGATCGCGAAATAGCCGGGACCGGGAGCGACCTCGAGCACCGCCGAGCCGGGTGCGAGGCCGGCGGCCAGCTTGTGCGCCTGGGCGGTAATCTCGCGCAGGTCCTTGCCGGTGTTGGCCGCGTACCACTTGGCAATCGGCCCTTCCATTCCGATACCCTTGTAGGCTCTGGCGCTGGACGACATAGGTCATATACCTTATTCCTAAAGATGCTTGGAAAATAAGATACTTGAAGCGCAAGACTAAGGAAAAGGGCATCTCGAATCGCCAGCGCGCGCTGCGCGACTCGCTCAATCGCGAAATACGCCGCTTCCTCGCCGAGGCCATCCTGTTCAACCAGCAACTAGCCGACCGCCTCGGCATCAACGCCACCGACTACCAGATCCTCAACCTGCTCGATCTCTTCGGACCGGCCACGCCAGGCGACCTCGCGCAGCTGACAGACCTCAGCAGCGGCGGCATGACCGTCGTTATCGATCGGCTGGAGAAGGCGGGGTACCTCGAGCGGGAACCCAATCCGCGCGACCGCCGCAGCGTCATCGTGCGCTTCGCGGCCGCGCCGAAGCGCAGGATCGCCAGGCTCTATGAACCGATTCTCGCACGCATGGACAAGCTGTTCGCAGCTTACGACGAAAAACAGCTCGGCCTGATCAAGGACTTCTTCGAGCGGTCCAATCGCTCGCGCCGTTAGCGGCTACGGCCAATCGCGTAGCTCCTGCACGCTGTCCCGGAAAAAGATAATCTCGCACCTGCATTTGTTGCGCGACGATGATGACACTGGTGCTTGCCTGCCTGACCGTCCTCGCGGTGCTGCTCGGCCCAATCCTGGTGGAGCCGATCGAACGCAACGTCGAGCTATTTTTTCTGATCGCGGGCATCGTCACGGCAGCGGTCGCGGGCCAATTCAATTCCGCGCTGGTGCGAAGCGCATTGCGCGAGCCGGTCGAGTTAACCTTGGCGGTGCTCGGATTTGGCGTCGTGTTCCGCCTGTTGCAGGCTCACCTCAATCGAATCTTCACCGGAGCGGTCAGGAGGTTCGGCCAGCGCTGGCTGTGCTTTGGCTTGACGATCGTCCTTGGCCTGTTGTCGGGTTTCATCACGGCCGTCGTGGCGGCATTGGTTTTGGCCGAGGCGATATCGTTGCTCAGGATGGATCGATCGGCGGAGATTGCCGCCACCGTCTTCGGATGCTTTGCGATCGGGATAGGCGCGGTCATGACCCCGCTCGGGATGCCGGCCAGCACGCTGGTATTGGCCGCGCTGCACGCCGACTTCTGGTACCTCGCGCGATTGCTCGGTCCATTCGTGTTTGCGGGAATCCTGCTGGTGGCGATACCGACTCTGTTCATCCGGTTCGGCGAAGGATCGGCCTCACCAGCGTTGAACGCAGAAAGTGATTCGTGGGCGCCCGTCCTGATTCGGGCGGGCAAGGTTTATATCTTCATCGTCGGGCTGGTGGGATTGTCAGCCGGCCTCAGGCCGGTCGTCGACGCCTACGTTCGCCATCTTCCGGGCGCGGTGCTGTTCTGGCTGAACACCATATCGGCGGTGGTCGACAATGCCACTCTCGCCGCGGTGGAGATTGGCCCCGCATTAAGCATGAGTCAGCAACGGTTCGCGATGCTGGGTCTGCTGATAAGCGGCGGAATGCTGATTCCCGGCAATATACCGAATATCGTCGCTGCGAGCCGCCTCGGCATCACCAGCCGCGAGTGGGCGCCGTACGGCGTCCGCACCGGGCTGATGCTCCTGATCGCGTGTTTCGCGGTGTTGGTGGTCCTGGCCGCCGTTTGATCTCCAGCAGTAGTGTCCTGACTTTGGAATCAGGACACTACCTGCCGGGAGGAGGACGAGCTGTTAGAGGCCGAAGAAGAGCGAGACGCCTTGGGGCGGCGCTTCGCCGTACGTGGGTCCGGGGCCGTAGTAATCATACGGTTCGGGTGACGCGTAGTAGTCCGGCGCGGGTGCGTAATAATTGTCGACGACCGTCGGGCCGCCGTAACCTCCGCCGCCGCCACGGTAACCGCCATGATAGCCACCGCCGCCACCGCCGTGCTGAGCGGGACCGTGATTGCCGCCACCGCCGCCGTGGTTATCGGCTGCGCCAGCCGGCGCGACAGCAAAGCTGCCGAGCACGAGCGCAAATCCGACCGCCGCTGCAATCTGCGCTATCCTGGAGCGCAATTTGATCTTAGGTTCGAGTGATACTCGCATAGTGACACTGCCTCGCGGGATCGATTCCCGCTCTACTTCGATGCGGTCTGTTTTGCGGCTGAAGCCCGTTCACGGTAACGGAACAGCGAGTCGGCCGTCTTCTTCTGCGTATCCGACATCGAGTTGTACAGCGCCTCGAACGGCGGAACGAATTTCTTCATTCCATCTTCATGCGCCTGGATAACTGACTCGTATGATTTGACCACGTCGACGGCGCTCATCGACTGCGCGTCTGCGGCCCGCTCTTTCTGAAGGTCGGTCATCGCCTTCGCGTTGTCGCGCATTACCGCGACAAGAGCGTCCCATTGTGGCTTCTGCGCGTCGGTGATGTGCAGCTTGCGATGCAGGTCACGAATACGCGCCTCGACTGTCGATGCGCTCGAGGCCGATTCAGAGGCCGGCGCCGCCATCGCCTGCTGTGATGAAGCTTGCGCCAGCACTTCGCCTGAGGCCGCAAACAGCGGGCTGGCGATAACCATAGCGCCGATTAGAGTCGCCGCAGCGCTCGCTGCGCGTACGGCGGGACCAGTGAAACGAATCATGATTTGTACTCCTGTCAGTGAGTTGACTGAAACGTAGGAAACTTTCGTGACGACGAAACTTGGAACCAAGGATAGTGTCTTCCAACTACAGCGAGCTTTCTATCCGCATTCGTCCAATCGCGTGCTGTCAGGCACACTCGCGCCTGTAATCCCACTTGGTATTGGCAACGCGGTTCTTCATATAACGCAATTCCACTGACGCGTGCTTTCGGCGCATGTAAGTTAACTAACTACAGAGTATAACTTCACTCAGGAGTTGAACAATGAAATATACATCCAATTACGCAGTAGCTATTTGTGTAGGTATTGCGATGACGTGCGCGGTCGGCTGTGCGCCCGCCACCACTCATGTCACGGAAACCACGACGACCAGGCAATACGACACGACTGATCCGTCGATCGTGACTGCGCCGGTCGTAATGGCGCCGGTGGTGAGCCCGAATAGTACTACGACTACTCACTACGACAACGGCACGGTGCAGCAGACGACCACAGGGCCGACTACCTACGCAGCTCCGTATGCCGATTCAGATCACAGCACGACCACGGTAACGACCGATGGAGACGAAGGCGCCGTGCAAAGGCAGACGACGACTACGTATGCGTCGCCGTACTAGCGCTGATTGAACAATTCGCAACTGATTCGGAGAAAATAGACTAAGGAGAATGTCATGTTACTATTAATCATTATACTAGTCCTGTTGTTCGGCGGCGGCGGCGGTTACTACGGCTATAGCAACTATGGCGCGGCGGGCGGCGTCGTACCGCTGTTACTGGTGATAGTAGTGGTCTGGTTGCTCGTTGGTCGCGGCGGTCTCTGACCGGTAAGCAGGCCCGGATAGATAGCGTTTGGCGTGCGGCCATGGAGCTTCGCGAGTGACTTTAGTCAATATAGTAGTGATCCTGGTCGTAGTTGGTCTGGTGATGTGGCTAATCAATACCTACATCCCGATGGCTGGTGCTATCAAGAGTTTACTCAATATCGTGGTGTTCGTGGTCGTGCTGATTTGGGTTCTGCAAACCTTCGGACTGATCGGACCGATACCCGGGTTCAGAATGCCGGCGTTGAAGTAGTCAATTTCCCGTGACCAAGCGGCGTTCGTCGCAAGGTGATGGTAAAACGGCGGGCATCTGGGAGACTCCCCCCTCCCTCGGTGCCCGCCTAATAAGTTTCGCGTCGAGAGTGGATCGAAACAATTAACAACACTAGTAACTCGCGAGCTTGAGGATGAAGCGAATGACAATGGAAGAAACCGCAAATTCGAGCGTGCGAAACGCGATGGACCAGGGCCGCCAGGCGGCAGACAAAGCCAGCGATGCGATCAAGGACGGTTACGACGCGGCGCAGCAATTCGTCAAGGACAAGGCGATGGACCTGGACCTGCGCGAGTTCGTGCGCCGTGAACCGTGGCTCGCGATCGCGGCTGCGTTCGCCGTGGGCTACGTCGCCGCGCAGATCGTGCGGCGCGTTTCCTGACCCGGAGGGCGCCAATGAATAATTCAACAGAGGCTGCTCCAGCAGATGCGGCTGAGCAGTTGCGCCGCCGCGAACGGGACGTCGGCGAATACATCAGGGAAGAACCGCTGACCGCACTGGCTGTAGCCAGTGGCGTCGGATTCATTTTCGGCGGCGGCGCCAACAGCCGTCTCGGGCTCGCGTTGCTAACGATAGTAGGACGAATCGCGCTGCGCGGAGCAGCGACCAGTTTTATCGTAGGCCTGGTAACTGGCAATCGGGACGACCATACATCGGACCGCGAAAGAGCTAGCGGCGGAGACCGTCGCAATGGAATTCATGACAACGGACGAACAACTTTCCGCGATTCAAACTGAGCGCGACGACGCCCGCCAGGATCTGCGCGATACCCTGGCCGAGGTCAATGATAAAGTCGGGCGTGCCGAAGACGAGATGCGTCCCGACCGCGTCATCGAAAGTCATGCCGTGGGAGCGTCGCTGATTGCCGGGGCGTTGGGTTTTTTGTTCGGCTCGATCGTCAACAGCCGTGGCGCGGGTCCGGTGGTGATTGCCGCGCTGCTTGGCGTCGCAATTTCAAAGCGCTCGGCAGACGATCGCGGATAAGGCTTATCCCATGACCGAGAAACAGTCGCACATCGCCAACGGATCTCCGTCAACCTTACAGGATTGGCCGACCCTGGTGGGCAGAGCGGTCGACGACGTGACGCGCATCCTCCAGTCCGAAGCGCATATTTTGCAGACTAATGTGGGCGCTGCACTCGAGACGCGAATAGCTAGTGCAATAGCTACTGTAACTATACTCGCAATAATGATTTGCGGCGCCGTATGCATGCTGTGCGCGGGGATCTTGCTAATGCATGAATGGCTGCCATTGTGGCAGTCGTTTGGAATCGCCGGCGCCGGGATCTTGCTGATAGGAATCGCGAGTTACGCAATCATGAAGTTTTCGGCCGGGCTCAACTCCGTGGAGTTATAACGTAATGAAACCAATAGTAATCGTCGGAGTGATTATCGCACTGCTTGGAGTGTTGGGGCTCGCGATTCCTGAGTTCACGACCAATGATACGAAGAACGTGGTGACGGTTGGCGACTTGAAAGTCCAGGCGACCGAACCCACTTCTCACACTGTGCCGCCGGTGGTGGCCGGCGCGGCGATCATCATCGGCCTGGTGCTGACCGGCAGCGGCCTCTACCAGAAGTCATGACGGCTTGATCGACCACGGCGCCGGCTTCTTATCGAAGAAACACTCGAGCCCTGAGCGGGTCTCGTCGGTGATGTGTGGCGCCGCTGTGTACTCGGTCATACTCATGGCTATCGCCTGGCCGGAAAATTTGCACATCAACGACTTGGTAGTGGCCTCAGCCTTTGGCGCGTTCATCGCGATGGCCTCCGCCCACGCCATCGCGGTGTCCATCAGCTGATCGGCCGGCACTACCTTGTTGATCAGCCCGATCGCCTTCGCCTGATCGGCGGTCATCATTTCTCCCGTGAGCAGCAGGTATCGCGCGACGCGCTCGCCCACCAATCGCATCAGGTGCAGGATTACCATCCCCGCCTGAATGCCATGCTTCATTTCGGTGTAGCCGATTTGCGCAGTGTCGGCTGCGACGGCCAAATCGCACGCACTGAGGAAACCGGCGCCGTTGCCGACCGCGACTCCGTTGACAGCGGCGATGGAAGGCTTGCCGAGCCGATACACACGCTCAATCAACGCCTCGCCGCGCAGCGCACCGTCCCAGACCGATCCCCCTTCGTCGATGCGCAGCTGATCGAGCATCGCGCGCAGCTCGCCGAGATCCATCCCCGCCGAAAACGCCGGCCCGGCGCCAGTAAAGATCAGAGCGCGCACCCGGCGATCCGCCTCGGCACGCGCGATCGCGTCCATCAGCGCGTCGATCATCGCCGCGCTGAGCGCGTTACGATGCTCGGGCTTGTTGAGCGTGATTATCGCGGCTGGGTGCCGAGTCTCGTACAGCACGATTTGCTCGCCCATGTTGTTCGTCCGCTCCCTTTTTTTCAGCTTGGATCGGCGACCGAGGTCGCGGCGGCTATTTGTGCCGCGTCGCGAATCTGGCCGAAATGGATTTTGCCGAGATCGAATTCTTCGAGCGCCTTGACCATGCTGGTCAGCGCAGCCTTGCAAGTCGGCAGATTTTTCCGCGCGCGCGTCAGCGGATTGCATCGCGCGACGATGAAATTTTTCAGATACGGATGCATCAGGCCGCGTTTCTTGCCCGCCGCCACGAGCTCAATCGCCAAATCGTCGGCGCGCTCGACCTGCGCCGCGCGCTCCTCGCGATCTTCGATCGCCTCCTTCAGCGGTTTGGCAAGGAACCCGTCCACGCGGCTCAGCAGCGGCGCGTAGACTCCGCCTGAAAAGCGCGATTTCTTTTCATAGAGCAGGCCGAGCGTAATGTAATGCGCGCGCTCGAACTCGAACGCGAAGTCCTTCTCCGCGGATTTCGGCCGATCTGCGAGCCGCGCGCGATACATCCTGATCACCTCGAGTGCCTTGTCGCGCAGGTTGTGCGCCTTCTCGGTGTTGAGCGCGAGAATCTGAAAGGCGACCTCGGCATCGGGTATCACGATCGCGGGAATCATTTTGGCGCCCGACTTCACCGCGGCGGCGCGACGGTGGTTGCCGTTGGGAGTCCAGTAAGTGCCGGCCGAATACACCGCGACGATCGGCTCGGTGAAGCGGTCAAGCTTCTTCATCACTTCGATCATCCGCTTCAGATGCGCCGGCGAAAGGTCGCGCTGGTAGGGCGTCGCCTCCACCTTCGCAATCGGCAGCAATGCGAACAGATGCCAGTGATCGCCGATCGGCTCCTGGTACGCGGCGAGGGCGGCGCCGCCGTCAGCTTCGATCGTCGATGCCAACTCTGTGACCGCGGCGGGAATTTTTGCGCCGCGCGGAGAAGTCGCTATTTCCATCATGCTCCCGCTGGTGCGCGTCTAATGCGCGGGCGCCGGCGCTGCTTCGTTGACCGCGACAATATGAAAGCGAACCGTCGCCTCGTCGCCGGCCAGAATTGAGTGGAACAGCACGCCGGGAACCTTGACGCCGAAATCTTCGTAGTCGAATTTTACTTCGCCATCGCCGGCGAAAGTGCCGTCGGCGTTCAGCATGAAGTGCACCGACATGGTCATCGCGTGCGCTTCGCCGTGAAGCGTCAGGAACCCGGTCACGATCGCGGTGCCTTCGCGGTTACTGGTCATCACGACGCCGACGACGTTGTTGCTCTCGAATCCGATGGTCGGATACTTGTCGGCCTCGAGCGATTTCTCGGTGACCGCTCGATCGCGCGACGCGTTGTCGCTGCGGTAGCTGGTCGCGTCGATCAGAATCCGCACTTTCGCAGTGCCTGAAATGTTGTTCGGGTCGCCGCTCACCGCGCCATCGATTATCCGAAACGTCCCGTCCGCATGCCCGCGGATGAAGGCGGCTGGCTCCGCGACAGATACGCTGACGGTGCTGCGGTCGAGGTCCATCTTGAATCGCATTATGGCGGCGGGGGATGTGCCCGGCGCGAAAGCGATCAGCGCGAACGCACCAGCCAGCGCCAGCAGCGCACGCGTGAGGCCGCCGCGAAATTCAGCTGCGGATTTTTTCAATTGGCGGGTAACTCCTTCGACGTCCGATCAATCGAAACGGCGGCGCGCAATCGCGACACCGATAATAGTGTAGACGATTCCGAATCCGAAATTGACGGCGGCCGGAATCACCGCGGTCGACGCGGGCAGGTCGCGGATCATCAGATCGTTGAACGCACGCATTGCCCAGGTTGTCGGCAGCGAGAGTGCGAACTGCTGCATCCAGGCGGGCTCGAAGTCGATTGGCCACCAGCATCCGCCGATCGCCGACATCGTCATGATCACGATTGCCCCCACTGGCAGAACGGCATCGCGCGTCCGTCCCAAACCGGCGACGACCAGGCCGAAGGCTGCGCCCGCAAACGCGATCGCCGCGGCCGGCATCAGCAATGCTTCCGGCGTGCGTCCCAGCGAGATTCCGAACAGCAGATAACCGGCGCCGAACAGCACCACCATCTGGATGAAGCCGACGACAAAGCGCGCCAGCAATTTTCCGGTGAGCGTCGTCCACAGCGGCGCCGCGGCCGATCGCAGGCGTTCGAGCGTGCCCCAATCATGCTCGTCGATCAGCGCCAGCGACACGCCCATCAGCATCCCGATCATCAGAAAGGTCACGGCGAAACCCGGCACCTGCAAATCAAAAGCGTTGAAGCCCGCGACCGCGCCGACGACCTTGCCACTCACGTCGACCTCGGTGATTCCGAGCATGCCCGGAATCGCCATGCTCGGATCGATCACCGGCATCTCGGGAACAGTGATAAGCGGAACTTTTGGCGCGGCTGGCAGCTCTGGCAGATTGAGATCGATCTGCGGAAGCGTGAGCGCATTATCAATCCGGCTCCGCGCATCGCGGAGATCCTCGACCGGCCCCATCTCGATTCCGCCAAGATTCAAATCGGCCGGCGGGGTAGGGAAGGCGGGCGGCGGCGGGATAAAAGCGGCCCGCGGGCCGGCTATCCGCCTGAGGTCGGTAAACCAGGTCTCGAACTCGCCATGCGCGGTGTCGAGCCGGCTCAAGTAATCCTTCAGCTCGGCGAGTTTCGACTGCTGCGCGGCCGAATCGGCGTCGATCTTGCGCTGCATGCGATCCAGTTCGGTGTCGAGCGCCAGCTTGGTTCGATCGCGCGCGTCGCTCAGCGCGGTCTCGATATGGGCGCGAATTTTGGGCGCGACCGCCGCGCGTTCTGCATCCGCCTTCGTGGCAAGCTGCTCAGCCTCGGCGCGCGCTTGCGCGGCGGACTCGCGCGCCTGGTCGAGTTGATTGGTGAAGTCTTGAGTTTGCGCGGCGGTCTTGCTGCGCGCGCGGGCAGCAGCGCCGGCGCTGATCTGCCGGCACAGATCCGAAAGCGTCAGCTCTATCTTAACGGTCTGCAGATACTTCACCGGGTCGGTGTAAAGCATGAGCTGCGCGCTGTGGCCGTGCTCGATCGCGTCGCTCGTCCCGGGCTCGATCACTATTCCGACCACCGCCACTTTGCGCTCGCGAACGAGCTGCTCGGTTTCGGGCCGGCTCTTGGCGTAGATGATCGACAGGTCAGGCTGACTCGCGATGGCGTCGACGATCGCGCGCCCGACCGGCCCGCGGTCCTCATTGAAAACGGCCACCACGTATTCCCCGCGCGGAGCGTTTTGGCCGCCATAAATTTTCGCCAGGGAGAAGCCGGCGGCGGCAATGACCGCGATCGGCGCCACCAGCAGCATGAACAGGCCGACGCGATCCCGCCGGATGAGCAGGAATTCCTTGCCTATCGTCAGCCATATCGCGCGCAGCATCATCGCCTCGGGAAAGCCGGTGGTTGATGGTGAAAATGCTTCACGATGAAGGGGCGTCGCGCAGCGCGCGGCCCGTGAGCTTGAGAAATGCGTCCTGCAAATTCGGGCGATGGACGTGGAACTCGATGACCTCGTCGCCCAGCTCGCCGGCGCGTCGAATGACGTCCGGCACCTGCTCCAGCGTGCTCAGCGTGAGCGCCGCCGCGAAGCCGTCGACGACTTCCCAGGGCAGTTCATCGACGCCCTCGATTCCGTTGGACCATCCCCGCGGCAGCTCTTTTTTTGTCGTAATCTCGATCCGGGGTTCCGTTCCCGCCAGCGCGATCAGCTCATGGTCGGTGCCTTGCGCGATTATCTTTCCGTGATCGATCAGGATGATTCGGTTGCACAGCCGCTCGGCTTCTTCCATGTAGTGCGTGCTGTAGAGGATCGCGCCGCCCGCTTGCGCCGCGGCCTCGACCACCGCGAAGATTCGTCCGCGCGATTGCGGATCGACGCCGACCGTCGGCTCGTCAAGCATGATCGCCGCCGGATTATGCATCATGCCGCACGCGATATTCAGCCGCCGCATCATGCCGCCGGAAAATTCGTTCACGATGTCGTCAATGCGATCGCTCAGGCCGACTTCCTCGAGCAGCCCGCGGGCGCGGTTGATGGCGTCGCGTGCGTGCATCCCTTGCATCCGTCCGAAAAAAACCAGATTTTCGAGCGCGGTCAGCGTCGGATAAAGCGCGAGCGATTGCGGCACCAGGCCCAGGCTGTGGCGCGCCTGCTGCGGCGCGGCCGCGAGGTCGAAAGTCGCGATCGAGGCGTGGCCGGAGTCGGGATTGATCACGCCCGACAGAATCGAAAGCGTGGTGGTCTTGCCCGCGCCGTTGGGGCCGAGCAGGCCGACGATTTCGCCGGCGTTCACCGTGAACGAGACGCCGTCGAGCGCAACGCGATCGCCGTAGCTCTTGCGGAGATCGTCCGCCCGGATCATCGGCCCCGAATTCATTGCTGATGAACCATAGATGCGTGCGATTTCACCTCGGCGTTCAGCGGTAACTCACCATTTCAAGGAGATTGCCGTCGGGATCGAGAAAGTAGATGCAATCGTGATCGCCCCAATCGATCGGCGCGGCGCTCTCGACCCCGGCCGCAGCCAGGCGCTCGCGCGCGCCGGCAAAGTCCCCCGCCTTCACCTTGAACGCGTGATGGCCGCGGCCCAGCGGATGCTCGATGATGGATTTGCGCGCGGCCTGCTCGATAGGCGGCCGCACAACCTCGAACAACGCAAGGTTCTGGCCGCCGCAATCCAGCAAGACTTGATCGCCGAATCGGTTAACTACTTCAAGGCCCAGCACCTCGGTATAGAAGCGCTCGGCGCGCGCGAGGTCCGCCACCTCAATACCAAAATGATCCAGCCGCTCGAGTTTCATCGCGGGCACCGGAAGAGATTATCCACGCGCATCGATGATTAGGAAGATGCGGCCACCGTGCGGCCTTCGAGGTCTATGCGCCTCGATTCGAGCACGCGTTCCTTCTCGCGGCGGATGAAGGCGGGGTCGAAGGTGACGATCAATACCGGCAAAATCGTCATCGCGCCCAACATCGAGACGAACATCCAGACCGCCAGCAGCAGGCCCATCTCGGCGTCGAAGCGGATGCTCGACCAGTACCAGAATAGCACCGACGCGACCAGCGTTAGCGCGGTGAAGGCGACCGCCTTACCCGAAGTAACCAGCGCAATGTAGGTACTACCCTTGAGATCGTGCCCGGCCGCCAGCTCTTCGATGATCCGACTTACTATATAAATAGAATAGTCAATTCCGAATCCGACACCCACTGTTACTACCGGCAGAGTATTGATGTTGATACCTATATCATGCGCGCCCATATAGGCATTGATGGCGGCATTGGCGAGCGCAAGCGGGAACAGCAGGTAGAGTCCCGCCATGAACGATCGATAGGTTATTAGTATTATTATGTAGATAGTCGCGAATGCGAGTACGTTGAGTAGAAGATCGTTGTCGATGATCTCCTGGTTGGCTGCCGCGAGCTCGCCGATGATTCCGGCGGCGAGTGAGAACGTGACGCCCGGCACCTGGTGCGCCGGTTCATCGAAGAACAGCTTGGTGCGCTCCACGATGCGCTGGACGTTCTCGCCCTCGCGATCCTTGGAATACACCGTAATCTGGGTCGCGTCGCGCCGCGGCGTGATGATGTAAGCGGTCGACAGTGGCGACGCTCCCGCCAGCAGTCCGCCGAGCAGTTGTCCGGTGCCACGCGGCGTCGTCGGCAGCACGTTCCACTTCGGCTGAAATTCTCTAAGTGCGGAACCGCCGTTCGACAGGAGGTCGGCGACTGAAAACGTGCGTCCCACCGCCGGATCGCGCTCCATGTAGCGCTCGTACTCGTCCATCACGTGGTACAGCTTGGGGTCGTCGAGCGAGTCGCGCTTGGCCAGCTCCGCTACGACGACGAACTGCTCGATCGCGCCGAACTCGCTCTGGATCGCCGCCATCGACTTGTTATAGGCCGAGTCGGGCCACAGGATGGGCGACGAAGACGACGGATCTCCGACCTTGAGGCCCGTCCAGAAAAACGCGCACATCGCGATCACCGCGGCGGTGGCGGCAAAGGTCGCGATACGCCCGCTCCGCTCCAGCATCGGCGTGGCGATCGACACCAGCATCCGTTTGAAGAAACCACGCTCGCGGCGCTCGATCACCTCGATGTGCGGCGGGGCGAGGTAGTAGTAGACAATCGGGTTCAGTATCAGCTCACTCACGATGATCGCGGCAATCCAGAAGCTCGCCGAAATAGCGAGCTTCTGCAGAAACAGCACCGGCACCAGCAGGATGACCAGCACGCCGAACGCGTCGGTCAGAATTCCCGAAAGCGACGGTACGAACAGCTCGGAGAACGACGACAGGATCGCCTTCTCCTTGTCGCGCAGACGGTAGAACTCCTCGTAGTAACGATCGTGCATCTGCACCGAGTGGCTGACCGCGCGCGCGGTTATCAGGAACGGGATGACGAGCACCAGCGGATCGAGTCCGAAGCCGAGCAGCCGAATGAAACCGAGGCCCCAGATGGCGCAGATAACGCCGGAAATAGTCGGCCGCAGCGCCCCGCGCCAGTCGTGGAAATATAGATAGAGCAGAATCCAGACGGCGAGTACCGTCGCGACAAAAATCCAGAGAAACTCCGGCGTGTAGTGATACACCCAGCCGTAAAGAATCGGCTGACCACCGACGTAGATATGCACTGTCGAGTCGCGCTCGGGATCGACGACGATCGTCCGAATCTCATTGAAGATGCGCGTGTAGTCGAGCCGCGATTCAAGGAAGCTGCCCTCGATCACCGCCGCCCGATCGTCGAGCGAGACGAAGCGGCCGAAGATCACGCCGGGATTTTTGTGAACGTTGCTCTCGAGTTCGTCGAGATCGGACTGGGTCTTGGGAATGTCGCCGTTGGGCAAGACCGGCGTGTTGAGAATGACGCCGCCGGCCAGCGGACGGAAATAGCTCGAGGTCGCGATCGATCGCACCGATCCGTGCTGGATCCCGTAAACCAGATCCAGGTCCTGCGTCATCTTGACGATCTTCTTGATGATGTCGGCGTTGTAGATCGTCCCTTCGCGCGCCTCGACCATGATGGTGACGTTGTTGACGCTGCCGAAGTACTGGTCGTACTTGTGCGCAATCTGGATGAACGGATGATTCTGCGGCAGCAGATCGCCGAAACTGGTTACGAGCTGGGTTTGCGCCGCATAGTAGCCGAAGAACGCGGTCAGCGCGCCGACCACTCCCAGCACGAGGAAGCGCCAGCGCAGAATCCATTGGCCAAAACGGTACGAGGTCATTGCGTTCTCCGAAGTCCCCCTGCCAACACGTTCGCGATCAACCCTGGCAGAAGCGCCACGTCTTGCCGCCGTCCGCGGTGTACAGGATGGTGCCGTAGCCGACGATCCATCCGTGGTTCGCGTCGAAGAACCGCGCCTGGCTCAGCGGAAACGGTATCGCCGGCACGGTCGGATCATGCGCCCACGCGCCGTTAGGCTGCAGCCGCAGCACGGTGCCCGTCAGTCCAGTGACGATTCCCTGGTCGCCGCCAAACAAATCGACCGAGAAGAGTGGATCGCGCGCGGGAATCTGCGGCGCGCCCGGCACCAGCGAATCAGGCGCTGCGCCAGGCTTGTCCGCCTGATGCGCAAAGCGCCACGTCACGCCGCCGTCGTCGGTCTGAATCACCCAGCCTTCGAGTCCGCACGCCGCGCCATGCTTTTGATCGCGGAACGACACGCTGAAAAAAGTCGGCAGCAGAAAATCAGCAAAGCGCGGATCGTCGTTGGGGCCCAGCGGCCGTTTCCATTGCGCCACCAGGTTTTGCTGCTGCTCCTGCCAGGTCTGGCCGCCATTCGCAGTCGCCCAGATTCGCCCCAGCTCGCCGACCACCCAGCCGTGAGCGACGTCGATAAAACTTGCGCTGTAAAGCACCGGCTCCTCGAACGGCAGCGCATAATCGGCAATTTCCGGCGGAAAAATCTTCTGCAACTGGCGCTTGACGAAACTCTCGCCGCCATTGGTTGTGCTCAGCACCAGCGCGCGGTCGCCAACAAAGTAGCCATGCAGCGCATCAGGAAACGACAGCCCGAAAATGAACAGATGCGTTCGCGAGTCGAGCCGCTTCCAGGTCTTGCCGCCATCGCTCGTGCGCATCACCAGGCCGTCCTGCCCGCACAGGTAGCCGTTCTGATCGTCGGTCATCTGGATCCCGAACACGCCGAGCGCGGTGCCGATGTCGATGCGCTTGAAGTGAAGACCGCCGTCCTCCGTCAGCAGCACCTTGCCTCGATCGCCGACGACAAACGCGCGCGTCGGACTGGTCGGCCACACGTCGAAAAACTTATCGGTGAGCGTGATATTGCGCAGCGGCAGCGGCGGCAGAGCAACTTCACGATGGCACGCGGATGCGCTGAGCGCGATTAGAACGAATAGCGTCTTGATTAAGCTGTATGCGCGGAAGTTTCGCTCCATTCGGTAGATCCCACGAAAAAAGTTGCTCTATACTCTGGCAAACCCGCGAGCTTAGCAAGCCGTCTTTTGTGCGCGGACCTTGCCCCCGAACTCTACAGATCCGCCAGCAGCAGCCCCGTCAGGTACTCGCCCTCGCCATGCCCAAGTAGTACGGGATGATCCGCGCCGGGGCCAAGATGCGCAAGCAGGCGAAGATTGCGGCCCGCGTTGGAAGCGGCAAAGCGCACGGCGCGCACGAAATCGTCGGCGCGGAAATGCGTCGAGCATGAAAACGTCATTAGGCGCCCGCCCGGCGCCAGCGCGCGCATCGCAACCGTGTTGAGCTCGACGTAAAGTCGCCCCGCGCGTTCCGCGTCGCCCCGGCTGCGTGCCAGCGGCGGCGGATCGAGCACGATCAGATCGAAGCGATTCGGCGTCTCGGCCATCAGCTTGCCAGCCTCGCCGTGGACGAACTCGACGGCATTGGCAGGATGCTGGTTGAGCTCGAGATTTTGCCGCGCAACTTCGAGTGCGCGCGCCGACGTGTCGACGGCGACGAGCTCGCTGGCTCCGCCCGCAAGCGCCGCGAGCGAGAATCCACCCTGGTAGCAAAACGCGTCGAGCACCCGCGCACCGCGCGCGACTCCGCCGGCCAGCGCGCGGTTGTCACGCTGATCGAGGAAGTTGCCGGTCTTCTGTCCATGCTCGAAATCGATTTTGATTTTGATTCCATTCTCGACCGCGATCGTTTCGGTCACGGCCTCGCCGGCCAAAACGGCGCCATTGTCTTCAAGGCCTTCCTGCTTACGCACCGCGCCATGACTTCGCTCGATGATCGCTCGCGGATTAAGCAGGTCGTTCAGCGCATCGACTATGGTCGCCCGCATTCGGTCAGCACCCGCGGTCAGCAATTGCACGACGAGCACATCACCGAATCGATCGACGACTACGCCCGAAAGCCCGTCGCCGTCGCCGTTGACGAGGCGGTACGCGTTCGTATCGTCGCGGATGAAGCGCTGGCGCAGCTCGAGCGCACCCTTCAGCCGGCGCGCAATCAGTTCCTCAATCGCGGGAGCCTGGCCCCACGCCAGCATCCGCAGAGCGATCGTCGTCGCGGGATTGCAGTAACCCATTCCGATCAGCGCGCCTGCCGCGTCATGCACCGTGACCAGCGCGCCGGCTTCAGGAGAGGGCGGATCGATTCGCTCGATTGCTTGCGAGAAAATCCACGGATTGCCGCCGCGGACCGGTCCTTCCCTGCCGCGCTTGAGAATTACGCGGGCGAGCTGCGCGCTCACCGCGCCGGCCATGGCGGCTCGCCGGCGCGAACGAATTCGCCGCTGCGTCCGCCGCGTTTTTCGACCAGCCGAATCGCGCCGATTTCCATGGCCCGATCGATTGCCTTGGCCATGTCGTAGATCGTCAGCGCCGCCGCGCTCACCGCGACCATCGCCTCCATCTCAACGCCAGTGCGCGCGTCGGTCACCGCGCGAGCCTGGATTTGCAGCGCGGAGTTGGCGGCATCAGGACTGAAATCCACTTCGACGACCTCGAGCGGGATCTGATGACACAGCGGGATCATCTCATGCGTGCGCTTCGCCGCCATGATTCCCGCCAAACGCGCCGCCGCAATCGCCTCGCCCTTTTTGAGTTTGCCGCCGACTATCGCGTCGAGCGTCGCCGGCGCCATTCGTACTTCGCCGCGCGCGATCGCCTCGCGCCGCGTGATGGGCTTCTCGCCGACATCGACCATCCGGATTCGCCCGCCCGCATCAAGATGCGTCAATCGCGTGGAAACGGCGCGCCGCTTTGGGGATTGTTTCTTGCCCGCCATCGAAGGAGTGGTTAGAGCTTATGTTGACCGCCCGCGCATATACAATAAACTCTTGATTCTCGGCTCGACCAAACATCTCAAACCATTGCCCAGACGGTTCATATGGCTGACGAAACCAACAAAGTTGTAATCCTTGGATCCGGCCCCGCCGGACTTACTGCCGCACTCTATACCGCGCGCGCCAATCTGAGTCCGCTGCTGATTGAAGGCAACGAACCCGGCGGCCAGCTCACTATCACCACCGAAGTCGAGAACTACCCGGGCTTCGAGCACGGCATCCAGGGCCCCGAGATGATGGACGTGTTCCGGCGCCAGGTGACTCGCTTCGGCACGCGGTTCATCAGCGGCGCCGTCACCGAAGTGCGTTTCGGCAAGCAGCCTTTCGAACTCGTCGTCGAAGGCAAAGTGGTCAAGGCCGACGCGGTGATCATTGCGACCGGCGCAACCGCGAAGCTGCTCGGAATCGAATCGGAGAAGCGGCTGATGGGGTACGGCGTGAGCGCATGCGCCACCTGCGACGGCGCATTCTTCAAAGACCGCGACGCAATCGTGGTAGGCGGCGGCGACACCGCGATGGAAGAAGCGAACTTCCTCACGCGCTTCTGCACCAGGGTCACCGTCGTGCACCGCCGGGACACGCTGCGCGCGTCGAAGATCATGCAGGATCGCGCGCGCAAGAATCCGAAGATCTCGTTCATCTGGGATTCAGCGGTCGAAGAAATCCTGGGCGGACAGAAAGAAGGCGTCAGCAGCGTCAAGTTGAAAAATCTCAAGACCGGCAAGGTCACCGAGATGAAAACCGACGCCGTATTCGTTGCGATTGGTCACAATCCCAACAGCGCGCTGTTCAAGGGCCAGCTCGAGATGGACGAGGTCGGCTACCTGAAGGTCAAGCCGGGCTCGACCTATACCAATATAGATGGCGTGTTCGCCTCCGGTGACGTCGTCGACAGCGTTTATCGCCAGGCAGTCACGGCCGCAGGCACCGGATGCATGGCGGCGATCGACGCCGAACGCTGGCTCGAAGCGCGCGGCGAATAATCGCGGTCGCTTTCGCCAGCTTCCCGGTAAGAAATCAAGCGGGGTCGCCTATTTGTTATTGCTGTGATAACAAAGCGGCCTATGGCGCCAATTTCTTTTCCAGAGGGATTTCTGTGGGGCACCGCCAGCGCGTCGTACCAGATCGAGGGCGGTTTTAACGAAGACGGCAAGGGCGAGTCGATCTGGGATCGCTTCTCGCACACGCCCGGCAAAATCAAAAACGCCGACACGGGCGACGTCGCTTGCGACTTTTATCATCGGCACGCCGACGATATCGCGCTGATGGAAGAGCTCGGCCTCAACGCCGCGCGAATTTCGATCTCATGGCCGCGCATCATGCCCACCGGCAAGGGTCCGGTGAATCAGAAGGGCGTCGACTTCTATAGCCGCGTTGTGGACGAGATGCTCAAGCGCAACATCCAGCCGTGGGTGACGCTCTATCATTGGGATCTGCCGCAGACGCTGGAGGACGCGGGCGGGTGGCCGAATCGCGACCTCGCCGAATATTTTCGCGACTATGCCGCCACAGTGGCCGACGCGCTTGGCGATCGGGTGAAGCATTGGATGGCGTTCAACGAGCCGTGGATTTTCACGATCCTCGGCTACCACGTCGGCATGCATGCGCCGGGACGCCGCGAGCCCGACAATGCGATCAAGGCGACGCATACGGTAAATCTCGCGCAGGGCATGGCGATCAAGGCGATCCGCGAATCGAAGAACAAGCCCGAGGCGGTCGGCACCGCGTTCAGCATGTCGCCGGTGCATCCGCAGAGCGGGTCGCTCGAGGATCGCACGGCGGCCGAGCGGTGGCATCGATTTTACAACATGTGGTTTCTCGAGCCCGTGATGCGCGGCAAGTATCCCGAGGCCTACCTGCACGGTTCGGTCGAGGATCATGTCGAAATTCGCGCGGACGACATGGACGTTATCAAGGCTCCGCTCGACTTCATTGGAATCAACCTGTACACGCGCGCGGTGGTGACCCACGATTCGCACGACAAAAATATGGGAGTGAAGCAGGTCCGCGCGGGCGGCGAAGAAGTTACCGACTTCGGCTGGGAAGTGTATCCGCAGGCGCTGTCGGAAATGATCCTGCGCGTCACCAAGGACTTCCCTGGGCTGCCGATCTACGTCACCGAGAACGGATGTTCGTACGGCGAAGGGCCGGGCGCCGACGGCAAAGTCAATGACCAGCGTCGCGTCAGCTTCCTGCGCCGGTATATCGCCGAAGTCGGGCACGCGATGAAAGAAGGTGCCGACGTGCGCGGTTATTTTCTGTGGACCTTCACCGACAACTTCGAATGGGCCGAGGGATTCCAGCAGCGCTTCGGAATCGTGTACTGCGACTTCAAGACGCAGCAGAGAATCGTGAAAGAGAGCGGGCACTGGTACTCGCGACTGGCACGCACCGGCGCGCTCGACTTCGATCCGGTCATTTGATTCAGCCGCCTGCGCGCCAGATATGAACGGCGGCGAATTCCTGATGTGGCTGCATCTGTGCGCGATGGCGTCGTACGTCGGCGCGCAGTTCGCCGTCATCTATATGCTGATTCCCGCGGCAGAGACCGCACCCAACGAGGCTGCGCGCCGCGCGAGCCTGATCGCCGGATTCAAATTCTACAACCCGTTCACGATCGGCGTGCTGGGAATTATTGTGATTAGCGGCGCGATGCGCCTGACGGACTTGAAAGCGTCGATGAAGTTCGACTACTTCGCGCAGATCGGATCCGCGCTCGAGCTGAAACTTGGGCTGGCCTTCCTGCTCATCTTCATCCAGACCTACATCACGTTCGGACTGGCATTCAGAATCGGCCGCCAGGAAGAGGTGGCTGCACACGGCGACGGCGATCCGTTCACCGTCCCGCAGCTAAACTCAATGCTGCGGCGGATCCGCGCGATGGCGTGGGTAACGATCGTGCTGGCAGCCGCGGTCATCTGGGTCTCTCTCACCATGGTCGCGCGAGCGGTGGACGAACCTGTCCCCGCCCCGCGCCTCTCTGCGCGCGCCACATCCGTGGTGTGGGTCTCGGGCGCTCATGCACCCGGTCACGACTGCGACGTTGGCCGCGCGCGACATTGGATTAGTGCGCGAGCGCGATCAGCGAGCCGACGATGTACGCGACGGTGATGAAGCCGAAGATCGCGCCTGGGATTTCGTTCAGCATGCTGTATTGCGCGAGCCGAGTCCCGTCGCTGACGGTCTCCGCTTCGTTGACTGATGCGATTCCTGCGAGCCTTTGAGTAGTGGTTGCGTTCATTTCAAATTCCTCCCGTGAGTTCTTCCGTAAGTTCCTGGGACGTTTTCAGGCAAGCGCGATCAGCGAGCCGACGATGTATCCGAGGGTGATCAAACCGAACACCACACCGGGCAGTTCGCTCAGCAGGCTGTTCTGCGCGAGCCGGGTTCCAACCGTGGCTTCCGTCGCTTCGTTCGAGTTGGCGAGCACTGAGATTCTGGCTTCGTTAGTGGTTGCGTTCATTTTCAGGTCCTCCCGTCTTGATTGACTGACTTGGGTAAAGCAACTCATGTGCCAGCGAAAAAACTCTCGATTTAACAAGGAACCTGTCCGCTGGAGGTTTGAATATCACGCCTTCAAAAGTTGAAAATCTATTAAAATCAACTGGTTAACTGTACTCGCAGAATGCGATGTAGATTTAGTTGTTTTTCGATTTTCGCGGGAAGTTTCCTTTTTCGCGAAACGCTGCATGCGTTTTCCCGCAGTAATCTTATTGCAGAAGGCCTCGCTTACGTCCCCCTTTGATCACCTCAGCGCATCTGCGAAAGTGGCGTGATGGCCAACGAGATCGATCAGGACGCGCCTCAATCCAACGGCAAGACCACCGGTGGACTGAAGCCGGCCACTGCGACGCTCATTGCCGATGCCGTCGCGAGCAGCGAGCGTCCGCATTTTGTGCGCAGCCTGTCACTGCGCTTCGTGGAGACCGCGATTTTCCTGGTCGCTGTGATCGGTGCCATCGCATTGGGACTCGGCATCACCGCTTACTTCGCCGAGCATCGATACGTGGTCGCGTACCTAGCCGCTTACGCGGGCTTTCGCTTTTCCGATTTGCTGGTGCGCGAAGATGCCGAGGACCGTCCGCCACGAGAAGAGCTCAGCTCACGCATCGCCGTGCAGCTTCCACTGCTCCTGACGTTCGCGGCGGCGCCGTTCGAGCGCACCTACGTCTACGGCGGGTCGTCGCCGGCGTTCGTCAGCGCCTTCGGACTGCTGCTCGAACTGCTGGGGATGTGGCTGGCGCTGGGCGCGCGCGTTCAGCTTGGATTTTTCACTTCGGGCCGGAGCGCCGATCGTCCGGTGCTGGTGAGGCGCGGCTTCTATCGCTACATCAGGCATCCGATATTCGCCGGCACATTTTTGGTGGCGTTCGCATGGCCGTTCATCTACGGGGCGCCGATCACGGCGGTCCTGACGTTCATCATAGGCGCGATCCTCGGGCAGCGGCGGATGAAATCCGAGGAGGCGGCGATGCGCCTGCGATTCGGCGAAGAATACGACGCTTACAAGCGCGAAACGGACGCAGTGATTCCAGCGATTTGGTAGGGCCTCAGCGGCTGCGCGCTTCGAGCTGGCAGCGGACCTGCGAGCAGAAGCCATCGCGGTCGCCGAGACTGACAAACTTCGCGCCGCATCCCTTGCACAGCTGGATCGATTCGCCCGCACTGAGACGCTGCAAGAGTTCTTTTTCGGCCGCCGATTCGTCACTGCTGGACGGCCTTCGCGTCTTTTTCTTTTCCGGCAACGGTCCTTCGGCCACCAGCTGGCGATTCGCGCCCATCAGCGCGAGCGCGTCGGCGCGATTGTTGATCGGATCGTCGCCATGCCCGCGCACCCATTCGAAGCGCACCTCGCGCGCCAGAGTCTCGGCGTCGAGCAGTTCCCACAGGTCGTGATTCTTGTTGCGCTTGTAGTGCAGCGTCATCGATTTCACGACGTACTGGCTGTCGCTGCGCAGAACGACGCTAGCGCCGAGCTCGGTCGCGCGCAGGCCTTCGATCGCCGCCATCAATTCCATGCGGTTGTTGGTGGTTGAATCCTCGTGGCCGTTGAGTTCGGTCACGACGCCATCAGGATCGCGAACGACGACGCCCCATCCGCCCGGCCCGGGATTGCCGATACACGAACCGTCGGCATAGACGAGATATTCGCGGGATTTGAGCGGCACGTGGGAATTCTAGCCGAGGGCGCGAGCCTTTCGCAGCCGCCTGAACCATTCGACGTATTGCCCGGCGGCCCGATCCCACGAAAAGTCCGACGCGAAGCAATTCTTCATCAGCCGCCACCACGCCATCCGATCGTGGAACATCACGACCATCCGGTTCAGCGCCGCGACCATCTCGGCCGCGTCGAACTTCTCGAAGACGAAGCCGTTGCCGGTGCCCGCTCGCGCGTTGAACTCGCTGACGGTGTCGCGCAATCCGCCGGTCGCGCGAACCACTGGCGCCGTGCCATAGCGCAGCGCATACATCTGCGTCAGTCCGCAGGGTTCGAATCGCGACGGCATCAGAAAGGCGTCGCTGCCGGCCTGGATTCGATGCGCAAGCGTGGGATTGAACTCGATTATCGCGCGGAGCTTTTGCGGATAGCGGGACTCCGCCTCCTTGAAAAATTTCTCGAGCGCCGGATCGCCGCTCGCCAGCATGATGAGTTGCAAATCGAGCCGCATCACGGCGTCGAGCGCGTCCTTGAGCAGGTCCACGCCTTTTTGCCCCGTCATCCGCGTCACCATCCCGACGACCGGCCAGTCCTCGCGGTTGGGCAGGCCGAGCGAGTTGCGCAGTGCGCGCTTGCAGTTGCGCTTGCCGCCGGGTTTCGCCGGGGTGTAGGCGGCGGCGATTTCGCGGTCGATCGCAGGATCCCATTCGTCGTAGTCGGCGCCGTTGAGGATTCCGACGAAGTTTGCGCCCTTGTCGCGCAGCACTCCTTCAAGCCCGAACCCGAGTTCCGGGTCGGTCGTGACCTCGTGGGCGTAGGTCGGGCTCACGGTCGAGGCGCCGTCGCACAGAACGATTGCTCCTTTCATCAGGTTCAGGTGCCCATAAAATTCAAGGTAGGGGGGCGAAAAGTATGGCGCGTTGAGATTCAGCAGCGCGAAATCCTCGCGCTTGGTGATCCCCTGGAAGGCAAGATTGTGAATCGTGAAGACCGACAGCGTCTGCTTGAAGCGGGAGCGAAGCGTGTCGTCGGCGCGCATCGCAATCGGCGTGGCAGCGGAATGCCAGTCGTGCGTATGCACGATGTCCGGTGCGAGGATCTCTGCGGATGCGATCGCGGCAGCGCGGCCAAAGAAAATAAAGCGGCGCATGTTGTCGGGATAATCGCTGCCATCCTCGCCGTAGATCCCGCGCCGGCCGAAAAATCCCGGATGGTCGATCAGATACATCGGCACGCCATGCGGATCGGAGCCGCGCAACACCGAAAAGCGTTCGACACCGGCGCCGAATCGCATCGGGATGTCGCGCAGGATAGGCGCGGTCTCGACGCTCTCCAGCAGGGAAGTGTAGCCGGGCACGACTAGCGACGGCTCTTCGCCGGCAGCCTGCAATGCGCCCGGCAAAGCGCCGATCACGTCGGCGAGACCGCCGGCCTTTGCATGGGGAGCGGCTTCCGCCGCGACGATCGTTATCTTCACAGGGTCAGGTCCCCGGAGAAGAAGAACCAGGAATTTGGACCCTCACCCGACGCTCAAGGTCTCGCGTCGGCCTCTCCCTGACAGGGAGAGGCGAAGAAGGACCGGGATTCTTCGCACAGTTCAGAATGACACAAAGATGGGGCGAGACAAAAAAGCGGCGACGCCAGGGTTCTCGCTGTGATCGGAGAACCCTCACCTGCCGGCCGCGATGCGGCCGGCCGCCTCTCCCGTAAAAGGAACGGGCGAGGTAAGAGCAGACCACCCCCCAACCCTTCTAACAGGGACGAAGTCCCGCATCTTTTCCGAATACCGGGTGCAGGGGTCACCCCTGCCCAAGGAGGTGCGGAACCCACGGTGGGTTCCGCATTCAATGAAGTTCCTAGTTCAGGACTGTTCTTTCCGTGCGCGCCGCGGCCGGCGTGGCTGCGACCGCCTCTGCGCCCGGCTGTACCGCGTCGCCTTCGCGCAGTGCATGACGAATAACTTCGTCGACCGTGTCGACGAAAATCATCTCGAGCTCTTTGCGCACTTCGGGCTGGATATCCTCGAGGTCGCGCTCGTTGCGCCGCGGCAGGATGATCGTCTTGATCCCCGCCCGTCTTGCCGCGAGCACTTTTTCCTTGATTCCGCCGACTGGCAGCACCTTGCCGCGCAGCGTTATTTCGCCGGTCATCGCGATATCCGAGCGCACCGGCCGCCCGCTCAGCAGCGATGCCAGCGACGCCGCGATAGTCACGCCGCCGCTCGGGCCGTCCTTGGGAATCGCGCCCGCCGGAACGTGCACGTGAATATCGGATTTTTCGTAGAAGTCCGGCGCGATGCCGAGTGCCGCCGCGTGACTGCGCACGTACGACAGCGCCGCCTGCGCCGATTCCTTCATCACGTCGCCGAGCGAGCCGGTCAGGTTGAGGCCTTTCTGGCCGGTCATCCGGGTGCTCTCGATAAACATTATCTCGCCGCCGTTCGGCGTCCACGCCAGCCCCGTTGCGACCCCCGGTTCCTGCGTGCGCTCGGCGACTTCCGAAAAGAAGCGCGGCGCGCCGAGATACTTCTGCACCTCCGCACCGTTGATGACGGCGGGCGCCGTCTCGCCCTCGGTTAGCGAGCGCGCGATCTTGCGGCAGACGCGCGCAATCTCGCGCTCGAGATTTCGCAGCCCCGCCTCGCGCGTGTAGCTGTGAATAATCTCGCGCAGCGCCTCTTCCGAGAATTCTATTTTCTGATCGCCAAGTCCGTTCTCGTTGAGCTGCTTGGGGATCAGGTGGCGCTGCACGATAACCAGCTTCTCTTCCTCGGTGTATCCGGGCAGTTCGAGCACTTCCATCCGGTCGCGCAGCGCGTGCGGAACCGGATCGAGCATGTTGGCAGTGGTCAGGAACAGCACCTTGGAAAGATCGAACGGTACATCGAGGTAATGGTCGGCGAAGGTATTGTTCTGCTCGGGATCGAGCACCTCGAGCAGGGCCGACGCCGGGTCGCCGCGGAAATCCATGCCGAGCTTGTCCACCTCGTCGAGGATGAACAGCGGATTGTTGGAACCGGCGTTGCGCAGTCCCTGGATGATCCGGCCCGGCAACGATCCGATGTAAGTGCGGCGATGGCCGCGAATCTCGGCCTCGTCGCGGATACCGCCGAGCGACAGGCGCACGAATTTGCGTCCGAGCGCGCGTGCAATCGACTTGCCCAGCGAAGTCTTGCCGGTGCCCGGAGGTCCGACGAAGCAAAGGATCGGACCCTTCGTGTCGTTCTTGAGCTTGCGCACCGCGAGAAACTCGAGGATGCGTTCCTTTATTTTTTCGAGGTCGTAATGATCTTCGTCGAGCACCTGGCGCGCGTGACGAATGTCCAGATTGTCCTCGGTTGAGACGCCCCACGGCAGGCTGACGAGCCAGTCGAGGTAGGTGCGCACGACGGTATGCTCGGCCGACTCGGGCGGAATCATCTTGAGGCGTTCGAGTTCCTTGTCGGCGACTTTGCGCGCCTCGGGCGACATCTTCGCCTCTTCGATCTTCTTCTCGATTTCTTCGACTTCGGAACTGCGCGGATCGCCCTCGCCGAGTTCCTTCTGGATCGCCTTTAGCTGCTGACGCAGGTAATACTCGCGTTGATTTTTGTTGAGCTCGGTCTGCACCTGCGACTGGATTTTATGCCCGAGTTCGAGCATCTCGATTTCGCGGCTCAGAATCGCGATCAGCTTTTCCAGCCGTCCGCGCACGTCGAGCGTCGCCAGCAGATCCTGCGCCTCTTCGATAGGAATCTTCAGGTACGAGGCGACCATGTCGGCCAGCCGGCTGGCTTCCTTCACCTGCATCGCCATCACCTGCAGTTCGTCGGGCAGGTACGGCACGAGCGAAACGAATTTGGAAAACTGACTGACCAGGTGCGCGTGCAGCGCGTCGATTTCCTTGTCGGAGGTCACCGGCTCGACCAGCCGCTTCACGTGCGCGAGGAAATACGGCTCGCGCTGGGTGAACTGCCCCAGCTCGATTCGCGCCAATCCCTGCACCAGCACACGCACGCTCTGATCCGGGTAGCGCAGCATCTTGAGGATGCGCACGGCGGTGCCGCGTGCGAACAATCCTTCGGGAGCAGGCTGCTCGTCTTCCGGATTTTTCTGCGCGGCGAGCGCAATCACCTTGTTGGTCTGGCCGCATTCATCGATCAGCTTGAGCGACGACGGCCGCGAGACCAGGAACGGATGTATCTGACTTGGAAAAATTACAATGCCGCGCAGGGGCAGCACCGGCAGAATTTCGGGAACCTCGGCCTTGCTGAGGTCCTCTTCGATCTCGAAGCGTTTTTCCCCTTTGGGCTTATCTGTCATAGGTCATCAAACCTCGTAGGGAGGACCCCGCGCGCCTTCCACGCCACCCAAATTTCACCGTAATATATAGGAGTGGGGCGGACAAGATAGTCTCTCACGTAACAAGCTAATCATGGGGACC
>JBEKLS010000015.1:0-44051 GCA_050010075.1 Binatus sp. (SeqCode)
GCGCTCAGGTGGCGCTGCGAGTCGCGCTTGCGGCCCATCGCTTCGTATTCCTCGGCGGCGTTGCGATGCGCTTCGACGTTGGCAGGATCGCATTCCAGCGTGCGCAGAAAACTTCGCAGCGCATTCTGATGCTCGTCCTTCTTGCGATAGAGCAGGCCGAGTTTCAGATGCACATCGGCGCTGGCGGGCACGATTGCGGCCGCGCCGAGCAGATGGCGCAGCGCACCGCCGAGATCGCCCTCGCGTTCGAGCAGCGTGGCAAGGCGCATGTGCGCTTCGAAATTGCCGGGCTCACGCCCGACCAGCTCGCTGTAGATTGTGAGCGCCTTGAGCGGATCCTCGTCGGCGACGCGGCGCGCCTCCTCGAAGCGCTCACGTACGCGCGCCGGCCCGAAGCCATCCTCGACCTTGCCGCGCTGATAGCTGCCGCTGAAGTCGAAAATCAACTGCCCCGTCTCAGCCTCGATCAGCGAAGGACCGTCGCGCACGACGATACGGCCTTCGTCATTGACCAGTTTCAGCGAGGTGACCGAACGATCGGGATCGACCAGCGTGCGCACGCGCTCGAGGCATCGCTGGATCGGATCGATATGTTGGCGCGTGCCGAGCAGCTCCTTGGCCATGCGCATCTCGAGCAGATCGTTGAACGCGAATCGATAATTGCGCCCGCCCGCATTCAGCGGGCGCACGAGATTGCGCTTGACCCAGTAGCGAATACGCTCCGGCGTGACCGCGAGGATTCTCGCCGCCGTGCGCGTGGAAAAAGTTTCGCCTCCGCCGCCCGCCTCTGCCATCATCTTCAAACCCAACGTCGAGAGTATAGGGAGTCGGGCGCACGCTCTCAACGAGGCGCGTCGCGGTTTCTTAACACCTGTGGAGTGATCGACTGCTAGCCGCGGATTTCCTTGAGCGCGCGCGCGACGCGCACGACGGCCTCGACGCCGTTCTTTGCGTTTTCGATTCGCGCGACGGCCTGCTCGTCGGTCATTCCGGGGCCGGTTATCGCGAGGCCGACCGGCTTGTCGAACTCGATCGCGAGCTGGATGCCGGCGCGGGCGATCGCGTGCGAGATCAATTCGTCATGATTGGTGTCGCCCTTGATGACCGCGCCGATCATCACGACGCCATCGATTTCCTTGCGCTGCAGCAGGGCTTTCACGACCGGCGCCATATCGTACACGCCGGGAACATGAACCACGCGTACGACCTCGACTCCAAGCGACTCGGCGTGGCGGCGCGCCCGCTGTTCCATCGGGGTGGTCACCTCGGCGTTGAACTCCGAAACTACGAACGCGATTTTCATTTTTTCACTTTGCGCCCAGGTCGACGGTAACCGCCTCGCGAATCTCGACGCCGTTGCCTTTCAGATACGACTTCAGCGCAGGAATCGGATGCTCTCCATAGTGAACGATCGACGCGACGATGGCGGCGTCGGCGAGGCCCGTCGTGAACGCATCGCGCAGATGGACCGGTTCGCCGGCGCCGCCGGATGCGATCACCGGGATCGAAACCGCTTCGCTGATGCGCCGCGTGATCTCGAGATCGTAACCGAGCTTCGTGCCGTCGCGATCGATCGAGTTGATGCACAGCTCGCCGGCGCCGCGCTGCTCGCCCTCGAGCGACCATGCCAGCGCGTCGCGGCCCGTCGGCTGGCGTCCGCCATCGATCACGACTTCGTAACCGCTCGGCACTTCGGGACGCACGCCGGTTTTTTTCACTTGCATCGAAAGCACGATGCACTGGCTGCCGAAAGCGCGCGCGCCCTCCGAGATAATCGCGGGATTGCGCACCGCGCCCGAGTCGATCGAGACCTTCTCCGCGCCCGCCAGCAACACCGCGCGCATATCTTCGAGCGTGCGCAGTCCGCCGCCAACGCTGAATGGAATGAAAATTTCGCGCGCCACCGCGCGCACCACGTCGAGCATGATGCCGCGGCGCTCGTTCGACGCGGTGATGTCGTAAAAAACGATCTCGTCCGCGCCCTCATCATAGTAGTAACGCGCCATCGCGACCGGATCGCCGACATCAACGTTCTTCAGAAACTGCACGCCCTTGGTGACCTTGCCGTCGCGCACGTCGAGGCATGGAATGATTCGTTTCGCGAGCATCGTCAGAGACTCAGCCGGCAGAAGTTGTCGAGCAGCTTAAGGCCGGCCGCGCCGCTCTTTTCAAGATGGAATTGAGTCGCGATCACGTTGTCGCGTGCGACCGCCGCGGTGAACGAAACACCGTAGTCGCACGCGCCAATCGCGATCGAAGGGTCGTCGGGAATCGGATAGTACGAGTTGACGAAATAAAAGTGCGTGTTGTCAGGCACGCCAGCGAAGACTCGATGCGGCTGCGTCTGGCGCACACGGTTCCAGCCGATTTGCGGAACCTTGAGCGGACGGCCGTCGATCGAGCGCGGGTAGCGGGCGACATTGCCGGCGATGATGCCGAGGCAGTCGGCGCTGTCCTCTTCGCTGCGGTCGAACAGCACCTGGATGCCGATGCAGATGCCGAGGAACGGCTTGCCGGCGCGAGCGACGTCATTGCGCAGCACCTCGACCAGTCCGAGCTCGCGCAGATTGTCCATCGTGGCGCCGGCCGCCCCGACGCCCGGCAGGATCACGCGATCGGCCTTCACGATGCGATCGGCGCGATCTGTTATCTCGGATCTATGGCCGAGGAATTCGAGCGCGCGCTGAACGCTGGTGAGGTTGCCAGCCTTGTAGTCGACGATTGCGATCATGGTTCGATTCCGAGAAGGAGATCATAGCTGGAGTCGCATCGTCACCCAAGGCGGGGGGTGCGGAAGTCTTTACCTCTCCCTTCGGGAGAGGACGCGCCTCAGGCGCGGGTGAGGGCGCTCGTATTGCGCTCGATGTACGCGCCCTCACCCGTGCGCGACACGAGTGTCGCTGGCACGACCTCTCCCGACGGGAGAGGTAGGCACCTAGATTTCGGCGCGGATGTCTCGCTGGTCGGAGAGGACGCGGACGTTTACGTGATGATCGTCTGAGTCGTTTAGCGACCCCCAATGCATCGCGAAGTTCTCGAGCTGCACGTCGGGATTGAAGCGTTCCGACGCGCCCATCACGACTTCGTCGACGCTGAGCAGGAACGCCATGCGCGCGATCGCGTAGATCTGATCGTTGGACACGACCACCAGCGGCGTCACGGCGCGGCCGTGATCCTCGCAGACCTTGACCACCTTGCTGAACAGTTTTTCCTCGGCGTCGCTGAATATTTGTCCGCCATCGCTCGACGCGAGACCCTTCTCAGTGCGCACCGTCAACGCGATCAGCTCGGCGCTATCGCGCTCGGACAGATAGCGATGCAGATGCGCGAGGTTGTTGGGATCGCGGATAGCAATGAGCTTCTTGGTCGTGGCGAAGAGACCGAGGCCGATCGAGTCGACCTGGGTCTCGTCGATCAGCTGCAGGTTGAACTTCTCCGGCTCCTCGCCGTAGGCGTGCGCGACCTGGCCGTTGATCTTCTCCGAGATCTCGAAGATCACGAACAGCGCGAGCGTGAAGCTGATGCCCGATATCGTCGCGACCTTCTTGGTGAACAGGTTGATCACCGCGGTGGCGAACAAAACCGTGAACGTGAGCGCGAGGCCGAGCGGGAAGTCTTTGCCGCCAGGATGGAACCATTTGAGATTCAGCGGCATCCGCCACATGCGGTGGTACTTATCCTTGTAGCGCAAGATCAGCACCGACAGCGTTTTGAAGACGAAACTCCAGATGACGCCGAAGGCATAGGCCTCGCCCAGCACGAACATGTCGCCGCGAGATAAAATGATCGTCGCGATTTGCAGGATCGCGACCATGTTCACGATGCGATAGTTGGTGCCGTACTTCTTGTGCGGGTGGCGGAACCAGTCGAGCAGCACGCCATCTTCCGCGACGCGCGTCAGCACGCCGGTCGAACCAACGATCGCGGTGTTGACCGCGCCCGCAAGAATCAGGAAGCCGACGAAGACCACGAAGGCGCGCAGCGCGATTCGTGCCCACAGCGGCCCGACCATGAACATCGCGAGCCCGCCGATCAGATCGTCGCCATAGTTCGACATGCGGACGCTGTCCGGGATGATCATCACCGCGAAAAACGACACCAGCGAGGTCAGCAGCAGGCTGTAAATGAAAATGACCATGCCTGCGCGCAGCAGATTTTTGAGCTTGGGCGCCTCGATCTCGCGATTGATTTGTGCCAGAGATTCTTCACCCGACATCGCGAGGATCGAATGGCCGAACGCGATCAGAATTCCAAGCGCGCCGATCGTGCGTGCACCGGGAAAGCTCTTGAGCCATCCCAGCGAGTCGTTGGTGAACTTCAATTCGAACGGCGGCAGATGCGAACCGCGCGCGTAAATCGTTACGGCGCTCCACGCTATCATGATGACGGCCATCACCGTCGTGATCTGCATGATGCGCATCGCCTTGCCGCTGGATTCCTCGATGCCGAAAATGTTCTGGCGCCAGAAGTAAATCGTCACCGCGATGGCGAAGAACGCGGCGGTGAAATCGGGCGGCAAAATGATGCTCGAGTGCGCCAGCTTGAGCAGCTCGTTGATCAACCCGACCAGGTACTGGCCCGCCGACACACCGCTAATGGGTCCGGTCAGGATGTAGTCGAACATCAGCGCCGACACCGAAATTTTTGCCAGCGTCGAGCCCATCGCTTCCTTGACGACGCGATAGACTCCACCGCGCGTGAACATCGAGCACGATTCCACGTACACGGCGCGCACCGCGTACGAGAACAGCATGACGGACAGTATGAAATATGGCGCCGAGCGGCCGCAGGCCTGCTCGACGATGCCGCCGATGTAGTAGGCTGAGGAGGCAAGGTCGCATAGCACGACCGCCGACGCTCGCCAGAAGGAGATGAAGGCGAGCATCCCGGTGGTGACGACGATAGCTTTAGTTTGCTTGCCGAAGGTCGCCTGCGGTTGTGACCGCTCGGCGCTGACTTTAGGGGTGGCTGCCACGTATGAAATCTCCCGAACAAACGCCGACGACGCGGCGATGCAAGCATTTCAAGGTGCAAGATGCAGACCGCAATGATTGATCGTGGTTTGATTGCGTTTTGGAAACCCTAACTTGCGGACCGCAATGCGTTGAGCAATTGAGGTCGTGCAATCTGCAAGTTTCCGACGAATGCGTGCTCTTGATGCTGCCAGCCCATCAAGCGGTAGAATGCAAATTGAACAGCTAACCGGGGTATCGCTTGGCTAACATTCTTGTCGTCGATGACGACCGCAATATCCGTCGCGCACTCGCGGCCAGCCTCGAAGCCGCCAGTCATCAGGTGACGGTCGCGGAAACCGCCGAGCGCGCGCTCGAAATGCTGGGCTCGTCGGCCCCCGCAGTGGTCGTCACCGACATACGCATGGAAGGCATGGGCGGGCTGAAGCTGCTCGAATCGCTCAAGCGGCAGAACCCCGCGCTGCCGGTCGTGATGATGACCGCTTTCGGATCGATTCCCGACGCGGTCGAGGCGATGCGCCTGGGGGCGTACGACTATGTCACCAAGCCCTTCACCGCCGATCACATCGTGCACGTCGTCGCGCGCGCGCTGGAGGTCCAGGAGCTGCGCGCCGAGAACAAGGAGCTGCGTGACCGTATCGAGAGCCTGACCGAGCCCGAGCCGTTTCTCACTTACAGTCCGCATTCGCGCAAGCTCGCCGAGACCGCCGCGCAAGTGGCCGACAGCGACGCGACCGCGTTGATCACCGGCGAGAGCGGCACCGGCAAGAGCATGCTGGCGTCGTACATTCACCGCCTGAGCCCGCGCAAGGACGGCCCGTTCGTGCAGGTTGCATGCACGACGCTGAGCGAGCATCTGCTCGAGAGCGAGCTGTTCGGCCACGTGCGCGGTTCGTTTACGGGTGCGATCAAGGACAAGCCGGGGCGCCTCGAAGCGGCCGAGGGCGGAACCGTGCTGCTTGACGAGATCGGCGACCTGACGCCGGTGGTGCAATCGAAGCTGCTGCGTTTTCTGCAGGAGCGGACCTTCGAGCGCGTCGGCGGCGCGCAGACGATCAAGGTGGACGCGCGCATCATCGCCGCGACCAATCAGCATCTAGAGCAACTGGTCAAGGAAAAGCGCTTCCGCGAGGATCTCTACTACCGCCTCAACGTGATCGAACTCCAGGTGCCTGCGCTGCGCGACCGGCCGGGAGAAATCCTGAAGCTGGCCGAGCATTTCGCCGCGCAAGCCGCGCAGACGCATCACAAGCCCGCGCATTCGCTGTCCGCCGAAGCACGCGAGGCGCTGGTGTCGTACACCTGGCCGGGAAATATCCGCGAACTGCGCAACGTGATGGAACGTGCGGTAATCTTGAGCCGCGGCGAAACGATCAACCTAAGCGATCTGCCCGACAAGATTCTCGCGTCACCCGACAGGCTCGATCACAGCCACACGCTCGAGCAAATGGAGCGCCGCCACATCGAGGTGGTGCTCGAGCAAGCGATGACGCTGGAAGAAGCCGCCGACATGCTCGGGATCAACGTCGCGACATTATGGCGTAAGCGCCGGCGCTACGGGCTTGACTGACGATGGTTTGGTGGTAGGCGACTGCCGTGTCGCCAAGATGGCAGCGGTGAACGCAGAATCGGCAAACAGTCGCTTGAAAGCGTCCGCTAGCGACTGCTCAAGCTCATGCGTTGCTGGATGCCACATGAATACCTTGCTGACTGGAGTGCCCTCGCCCCCGACTTCCCGGGAGTACAGCACTTTGCCGTTCTGCGGGCGCACCTGAACTCGCATGATGAGGTTGCCGTGAGCAGTGGTGGTGATCCCAGACGGCTCAGTATCTAGATCTCCTTCGAAGTGGATCAGCTGTATTATGACTAATGCCCCACCATCGCCGATTTTGAATCCCCGAGACTTCAGTTCGGTCTCCGCCGCTTCCTTGATGGTACCCGGCGCATTTTTGACCTGGAAATGCCTGTTGCTTGCTAGAAAATAGTTCAGCGTCTCGGGTTGCAAGTCATCCACTTTAACTTGTACCGGGACCAGATCAGAATCTTTGATTGGTTGGGCGTTCTGTTGCGGCACATAGGTGATCGGCAATTCTGGCGCGCGGATTCCGCACCCTTCTAAGAAGAACGCAAACGTGACGAATGCGATCACCCGCCACATTAGAGGCACGCGTAAACCCGCTCGATGCCCTCAGCTTTGGGAATCACGAGCAGATATACTATCAGTTACCAAACGCCATCGAAAAAAATCGCGGCAGCCGCGAATACCTGAAGTAGCACCGGCGCGCTCCGCGATGAAGCGCGCCGGCTTTTCGAATCTCATTCAAGCAAAGTGCGCGGCTACTTCTTGTTCAGCACGCCTTCGAGCTGGCTGTGATTCTTCACGCACAGGCCCAGGCTGGTGAACGGATCGGGCCAGTCGTGCTTCACGCAATAGGGCAGCGCCGCCATGTTATTGTCGGTATATCCGCGCGTCGAGAGATCCTTCTTCATGCAGTCGCTGTGAGGCTGGTTGGCACCCGCGACACCGGCGGCATCGTCGGCAGCTTCAGTGATCAACGCATCGCGCAGCGCGATTTTCACCTGGGGATCGGTGCTCTTGCCCAGCGAGCCCGCGATGTTGCTCGACGGCCCGCAGGTCCCGACCGCATCAATGAACGCCTCTTCGAGTCCGAACGTGGTGAGATCTTTGGCGAACGCCACACCGACCGCCGTCATCAGCATACAGGTTGCAACCAATGCCACAGCAATTCGTTTCATCGCCCTTCGTCCTCCAGGTTTGGGATGTGACCCGGGAAAACGGCCCCATCGTTGGCAATCCGATTATCTGTAGATGCGATATCCGAAAAAGTCCAGCGACCGCCGCTGGGTCCTGGTCCCGCGCGGCACACTGCTTGACGGAAACCGGCGGTTGATGAAAGTGTCGCCTGTACTCCGACAAAAGGAACATTCGCCATGGCCAATACCGCACTCGCTTGCACGATTCTTCCCGACAGTCCGCCGGCGCGCCTTATCGAATGGTCGCGCGCGGCCGAGGATGCGGGCTTTTCCGGCGTCTTCATGACCGAGGCAAACAACGACTCGCTGGCTTGCTCGCTCGCGCTCGGACTGCAGACCAAGCGGATCAAGCTGGGCACCGCGATCACCAACATCTATCTGCGCCATCCGCTTCTGCTCGCCAATGAAGCCGCGGCGGTGCAGGAATTCACCGGCGGAAGATTCATCCTCGGTCTCGGCACGGGCCATCGCGAGGGCAACTCCGCGCTGGGAATCGAGATGGGCGTGCCGCTCGCCAAAATGCGCGAAACGGTGAAGACTCTGCGCGCCGCGCTGGACGGCGGCAAGACCGGACCGCGCGTCAGCGCGAAGCTGCCGCTGTATCTCGCGGGCGTGTCGCGGCCGATGGTCAAGCTGGCCGGCGAAATCGGCGACGGCGTCATCTTCAACTTCTTTCCGCCGGCGCGCGTCAAGGAGGCGATGGGCGAGTTGGCCGAGGGCGCGAAGATAGCCGGTCGCGACCCCAGACAGATCGAAGCGACGCTGTTCGCCACCGCGTTCATCTCGGATGATCTCGAGGCCGCGCGCCGTCCCGCGCGCAAGCTGCTGTCGCGCTACGGCGCCTTGAAATTTTACGGCAACATGATGGCGCATGCGGGATTCGAGCGGGAAATCGCGGGCATTCGCACGGCGGGACGCGACGCCGACGCTGCGATCAAGGCCGTCAGCAACGAACTGATCGACGCGACCCTGCTGGTGGGCTCGGAATCGCGCGTACGCGAACGTCTGCAGGAGCTATGCGCGCCCGGAATCGGCACCGCAATCGTGTTCACGAATCCGGTCAACGAAGATCGCAACGCCGCCGTGCTCAGAACGATCCGCGCGCTCAAGCAGTAGCGTGAGCCTTACGGCATGTCCTGATCGGTGGGGTCTTGATCGTTGGGGCTGCGCGCCAGCGCGACGCGATCGTAAAAACGCCTGATGCGCTTGGCGTTGACGCCGAAGTCGCCGATTCCGTCGCGCGATTTCGATCGCATCTCGATCAGGCTGGCGCCGTCGGGCGTCGGCCTGACCTGGATCACGACGTCGTCATGGAAGTGGAACAACTTTGACGACGCGACGACCTCGATCGTCTTCGTCGCTGGATCGGAATAAGTGATCTTCCAGTTCGGTATCGACTGCGCAACCTGGGTTACGCGCGCGAAAGCCGCGGCTGGATCGAGGCGTTCCTTAATAGGACCAATAGTACCGTAACCCGCCTGCTGCCGGTCGGCGTACTTCGCCTTGTCGTATTTCATGTCGCGGTTCGGTACGTGCTGCAGCTGCTGGGCGTAAACGAACTCGGGCGGGTTGTCGAAATCGGTCGTGATGTCGTTGATGGGCGGATACTTCGAGCTGCCCAGCACGATCGCGATCAGCGGCACCGCGATCACCGCGCATACTATTGTGGCGAACCTTGCCCGATTGCGTCCGGCCCGCAGTTGAGGCTTGCGCGTCAGGAAGATCGCGAGCAGCCCGACCAGCGATCCGATGATGCTCAGCAGAAACCCCAGCGCGAACAGCTGAAAACCCATGAACGGCTCAACCAGGTAGAAGTGCGCGCCGACGATTCCCACCGAGATCATCGTGATCGCGAGCAGCGCGTCATAAAATGCGAGCCATGCAAAAGTCATCGGTTTTTCCCCACTGCCGCCTGATTCCTGATTCCACGCACCACGAACTGCGGCAAGACGAACAGAAATGATCCTGCCGCGACAGCGCGATCGATGTCCGCGAACCAACCCTCGACCTCGGCCGCTGCAATCTTGCCCGAGTCCCGCGCATACCGCGCGAAACTCGCCTTCAGCATCGGCAGCGAGCGTCCCGCAGTGTCCGCACCGGCGTGAATCTCGACTTTCACCTCGTCGAGACCCGCGGCGCGAAACAGCCGATAGAGCTGGCGTCCAATCTGCGGCTCGCGAATCGCAATCGTCTTCGACGCCGCGAGAATTCGATCGCTTCTCTCGCGCGCGGCCGGCCCAATATCGAGCGCGAGCATGTCCCAGTCGCTGTCGACGGCGACTAACACCCCGCCCGGCGCCGTCACCCGCGCCATTTCGGCGACAGTATCGGCTGCTGAATCGACATATTCAAGGACGTTTTTGCACCAGACGCGGTCGAACGAGGCGTCGGGAAACGGCAGCGGCGGAAAACCGCTTTGCACGAATTCCGCCGCGAGCTTTGCCTCGCGCGCGCGAGCGCCCGATCGCTCGACGAACTCGGCGTTGATATCAACGCCGGTCACTTTGCCGCCGGGAGCCACGCGCCGCGCAAGCTCGAATGTGGTGTGGCCGGGCCCGGAGCCGACGTCGAGCACGCGCAGGCCCGCCTTGAGATCGAGCGGACGCAGCAGTGGTTCCATCGCGGGATGATACGCGAGGATTTTGTCGTAGGCGCTGTGCCGGTCGGAGTCGATCTCGACCCAGTGCTGCTTGTAGTAAGGCTCAGCCATAGTAACGCGCGCGATCAGATGAGCCGAAGTTCTTTCATCGCGATGCGCAGCTTCTCCGCCGGCCCCGCCGTCATCGACACGAGCGGCATGCGCAATTCGTTGGCGCACTTGCCCATGAACGCGAGCGCCTGCTTGATGGGAATCGGATTGGTCTCGACGAACAGCGCGCGAATCAACGGCAGCAGCCTGAAATGGATCTCGCGCGCTTTGGCGAAATCTCCGGCGAGCGCGGCCCCTGCAAGCTCGTGCATCTCACGCGGAACCAGATTGCTGCAAGTGGAGATGACGCCCTTCGCCCCGAGCGCGACCAGCGGCAGCGTGAGCGCGTCGTCGCCGGACAGAATTGTTATGCGCTCGCCGCACGCCTTCAGGATGTCGGACGCCTGATCCATCGAGGCCGAGGCTTCCTTGATGCCGACGATATTCTTGATTTCCGCCAGGCGCGCAATCGTTTCGGGCAGGATGTTCGACGCAGTGCGGCCCGGGATGTTGTACACGAACAGCGGCAGATCAACGCTCGCCGCGATTGTCTTGTAGTGCCGGTAGATGCCGTCCTGGGTCGGCTTGTTGTAGTAGGGCGAGAGCAGCAGCGCGCCGTCCGCGCCCATCTCGCGCGCAGCCGCGGTGAGCCTAATCGCTTCCGCCGTCGAATTCGATCCGGTGCCCGCGATCACCGGCACGCGCTTGCGCACCTGCTCGATCGTCAGCTTGATCACGCTGTCGTGCTCGGCATGCGTGAGGGTGGCTGATTCGCCGGTCGAGCCGCACGGCACCAGCCCGTCGATTCCGCTATGAATCTGCCATTCGATAAGGTCGCGCAGCGCTGGCGCGTCCACCTCGCCGTCGCGAAACGGTGTTACCAGGGCAGTCAGTGCGCCACTAAACATTTTCGTAGCCTCCCGCCTTTTTCATTTCACCGGCACCATTTCGTCGGCGCCGAGCTCGACCGCGCCGCTGAAAACCTCGACGGCGTCGCCGGTCATGAAAACATGATTCGCATCGGGACCGTCGGCGCGCCATTCGATTTCCAGGTTGCCGCCGCGCAACTCGACCGTCGCGCTCCGCTCGGAATGATTGGTCAGAACCGCCGCGACCAGCGCCGCGCATGCGCCCGTGCCGCAGGCCCAGGTCTCGCCCGAGCCGCGCTCCCACACCCGCATCCGCAGATTGCGGCGCGAGGTGGCCAGGATGAACTCGGTATTCACGCGGCGCGGAAAGAATGGATGATGCTCGAACTCACGGCCCAGCGCCGCAAAATCGCGATCCTGCAGCTTGAAGACGCCGTCATCGGCGACGAACACGACGCAATGCGGATTGCCCATCGAGACCGCCGTTATCGATTCGCGCCGGCCGCCGACCTCGAGCGGGTAGTCGATGATGCGGCCGTCGGCTTCGACCGGAATGTCGCGGCCTTCGAGAATCGGCTCGCCCATGTCGACCGTTGCGCTGACGACGCGCCGGCCTTCGAGCCGCAGCGCGACCGTCTTGAGCCCGGCGTCGGTCTCGATGACCATCGGATTCGCGCGCACCAGGCCGCGCTCGAAGGCAAGCCGCGCCAGGCATCGGATGCCGTTGCCGCACATGTCGCCGCGGCTGCCGTCCGCGTTGTACATCTCCATCCGGATGTCGGCGTTGCTCGACGGCGCGAGCATGATCAAGCCGTCGCCGCCGACGCCGAAGTGCCGGTCAGAAAGTTTGACCGACAGCGCCGATGGGTCGACGGGACGCGCGCGCAGTGCGACGACGTAAACGTAGTCGTTGCCGCATCCATGCATCTTGGTGAATTCGAGGGTCGCCATCGCGTTCTAACTTCTCACGCCGGCTTGAGGTCGACGATATGTTCGCCGCGAATCTGGTCTTCGAAGCTGTCGCGATCGCGAATCACGTGGACGTCGGCGCCGTCGACCAGCACCTCGGGCGCGCGCGGGCGGCTGTTGTAGTTCGACGACATGACGAAGCCGTAAGCGCCGGCGCTCATCACCGCGAGCAGGTCGCCCTCGGCCGGCTCGGCCATCTCGCGCTCGCGTGCGAAGAAATCGCCGCTCTCGCAAACCGGACCCACGATGTCGGCGGTCACGGTCTTGCCGGGCTTGCTGCGATCGACCGGCACGATCGAGTGGTAAGCCTCGTAGAGCACCGGACGAATCAAATCGTTCATCGCCCCGTCGATAACGACGAAGCGCTTTACGTCGGTCTCCTTGTTATACAGCACCCGCGTCACCAGCACGCCCGCGTTGCCGACCATCACGCGTCCCGGCTCGGTGATAATCTTGAGCCCGAGATTCGCGATCGGCTTCAGCAGCGCGTGCGCGTATTCCGATGGCGGCGGCGGCTGCTCCTGGTAAGGGATTCCGAGACCGCCGCCAAGGTCGAGATACTTGAGCGCGATTCCCGCGCTGCGCAGCCGCCCGACTATCGCGGCGACCTTCTGTCCCGCCTCGGTAAACGGTTCCATCTCGGTTATCTGCGAACCGATATGCGTGCTGAGGCCGACGATTTCGAGCTGCGCCAGCGCGCTCGCTTCCGCGTAATATTCGTCGATTTGCGAGAGCGGCACGCCAAACTTGCTGTCGCGATGGCCGGTGGAAATATGGGGATGCGTCCCCGGATCGAGATCGGGATTTACCCGCAGGCTGACCGGCGCGCGATGCTTCATGCGGCCCGCGACCTCAGCGATACGGTGCAGTTCCGGCCGCGACTCGACGTTGATCATCAGGATGCCGGCTTTGAGCGCGGCCGCGATCTCCTCGTCGGTCTTGCCGACGCCGGAGAAAACAATTTTGCGCGGGTCGGCGCCGATTTTGAGGCATCGCATCAGCTCGCCGACCGAGACGATATCGAATCCCGCGCCCATCGAGGCGAACAGTTTCAGGATGCTCAGATTCGAGAGCGCCTTCATTGCGTAGCAGATCAAATGGTCGGTGCCGGCGAAGGCTTCGTCGAAAACCCGGTAGTGGCGCCGGAGAGTACGCGCGCTGTAAACGAAAAACGGAGTGTTGATTCGCCGCGCCAGGTCGGCGATTGGCACATCTTCCGCGTGGAGTTGATCGTTACGGTAGTCGAAGTAGTTCATAGTGATATGGCGTTTAGATGAAAGATCGTTTCTATCATAGCGCAGCCGCGCGAATAAACGGACGCTACTGATATCACTTGATCGGAACCGGGGTCGGCACGACAAAGGTATCCGGGTTGGGCGGCGCCGAGGCATGCTGGCGCACGATCGTCACATCGTTCGACGGCTCGCTGACGTAACCGTCGGTGGTGTTGGAAGTCACCTGGTAATGGTAGGTCGTGCCGAGGACGGTCGCGCCGTCGGTGAAAGTGAAAGTGTTCTGGACCTGGAAGCGCCCTTCGTCATGCACCTCGATCTCGCCAATCTTCTCGAGCGGACCGCTGGCCACGGTGCGCGTGATGGTGAAGCCGCCGAGGTCCTTCATCTTCGCGCCACCGGCGTAGGTAGTGGGCCGATCCCAGGTCAGCAGAATTCCCTGTTTTGCGTTGGTGGCCTCGAGGCCAAGAATCTTCGCCGGCCGCGCCGCCTCCGGTGGAATAGGCGTCGACTTCACGCCGCATCCGAGGAACGCAATGTTTACGAGCGCCGCAAGCATCAGTGCGAGCGTCAGCCAATTCGCGCGGTTGGTGTCCCGATTCATCGAGGTCCGAGCTCCTTGAGGCGGCGCTTGACCGTGGACGGCGCCGGACCGCCTTCGATCGTGCGCCGCGCGACCGAATTCTCGGCGCGTAGCATCGCGATCGCGTCGGCGCCAAACGCGCTGGAATGCCGCTGCAGTTCCTCGACGCTCAATTCCTCGAGCGTCTTGCCCGCTTCAGCCGTCTCGCGAACTATCGCGCCGACAATTTCATGCGCCTGGCGAAACGCCATGCCGCCACTGACCAGGTACTCCGCGAGGTCGGTCGCCAGCGCGAATCCTCCCGCCCCGGCTCGCATCCGCTGCGCATCGAAGCGCAGCATCGGCCAGAATTTCGCCAGCACGCCAAGCGCGGGCTTCAGCGTGTCGAGCGCGTCGAACACGCGTTCCTTGTCTTCCTGCAAATCCGAATTATAGGCGAGCGGCAGGCCCTTCAATATCGTCAGCATCGCCACCAGGTCGCCGATCACGCGGCCGGTCTTGCCGCGAATCAGTTCGAGCAGATCCGGATTTTTCTTTTGCGGCATCATCGAGCTTCCGGTCGAAAATTCGTCGGGCAGTGCGGCGAAGCCGAACTCGGTGCTCGTCCATAGAATTATTTCTTCGCTCATCCGCGACAGATGCACCTGCGTGAGCGCAGCGGCCGAGAGAAAATCCACCACGAAGTCGCGATCCGACACGGCGTCCATGCTGTTGGCGGTGATCGATTTGAAGCCCAGCGCGCGCGCGACCATCCTCCTGTCCAGCGGCAACGTTGTGCCCGCCAGCGCGCCCGCGCCCAACGGCATCACGGCGGTGCGCGCAGCGGCCTGCCCGAAGCGCTCGCGATCGCGGCCAAGCATCTCGACGTAGGCGAGCAAATGATGCGCCAGCGTTACCGGTTGCGCGCGCTGCAAATGCGTGTAGCCGGGCATGATCGTCGAGAGATGGCGCCGCGCGAGCGCAATCAGCGCCGCGCGCAGGCCGGTGACGAGCGCTATGACGGCGGCAAGCTCGTCTCGCAGATAGAGCCGCAGGTCGAGCGCGACCTGATCGTTGCGCGAGCGCCCGGTGTGCAGCTTGCGTCCCGGATCGCCAATCAGCTCGATCAGCCGGCGCTCGATTGCGAGATGGATGTCTTCGTCGGCGAGGTCGTACTTGAAGCGGCCGCCCGCGATTTCGTTTTCGATTCGCTCGAGCCCGCCAACGATTAGGCGCGACTCATTTGCGCGGAGCAGTCCGGCCTTTGCCAGCATTTGCGCGTGCGCGATCGAGCCGCGAATGTCATGGCGAAAAAGCCGCCGGTCGAAAGGCAGCGACGCGGTAAAGGCTTCGACTTCAGGCAGACGGCCGCGCGCAAATCTTCCACGGATGAGATTGCGCGACGGGGCCGCCGCGGCCTTGGCGTTCTTCTTCTGACGACGCACTTTCACTTGTCACTTTGCAGGTCAAGCGAGCGGGCCGGATCGCGACGAATCAATTGAGCGGCCGCAACTGGCAGGTGCATCCGCGCGCCGCGCAACTCATCGAACCGTCGGGATGGGTGATATGCACGTCCATCTTGTGATGGCAGTGCTCGCAATCGCCGGTGCGCGGACGCGGCACGAGCTTTGGCTGTGTGCGCGGCGGCTTGAACTGGATGACTTTGCCCAACTCGATGCGTCCTTTCGGAATGCGAATTAGCTCTTCGGGCTCACGCGCGCCAGCGCTCGCAGCCGCACGCCCGCAAGCCTGATGAAGCCCTCGGCGTCGGCCTGGTTGTAGCCGCCCGCTTCCTCGAAGCTCGCAATCTTCGGGTCGTAAAGCGAGTTCGGCGATTTGCGGCCGGCAATCCAGACGCCGCCCTTGAACAGCTTCAGCCGCGCCACTCCGCTCACGTTTTTCTGCGTATTGTCCACCAGCGCCTGCAGCGCCTCACGTTCGGGCGCAAACCAATATCCGTAATACACCATTTCCGCGTACCGTGGGATAAGCGAGTCGCGCAGATGCATCACCTCGCGATCGAGAGTGAGCTGCTCGACCGCGCGATGCCCATGGAAGAGGATCGTCACGCCGGGAGTCTCGTAAACTCCGCGCGATTTGATGCCGACGTAGCGGTTCTCGACCAGGTCGACTCGGCCAATGCCGTGGCGTCCCGCGATCTCGTTGGCGCGCTCGATAATTCGCGCAGGCGACAGCCGCTCGCCGTTGATCGCGACCGGATTGCCGTCGGCGTATTCGATTTCGACATACTCCGGCTGGTCGGGCGCATCTTCGGGCGAGACGGTGAGGCGGAACATGTCGTTGTAAGGCTCGCGCCACGGGTCTTCGAGGATACCGCCCTCGTAGCTGATATGAACGAGGTTGCGATCCATCGAGTACGGCTTCTCGGCGGTCACTGATATGGGAATTTTCTTATCGCTGGCGTATGCGATCATGTCGGCGCGTCCCACAAACGGCCAATCGGCCCGCCGCCACGGCGCGATGATCTTCAGGTCCGGCGCGAGGCGCGCGATCGTCAGCTCGTAGCGCACCTGGTCGTTACCCTTGCCGGTCGCGCCGTGCGCAACGGCGTCGGCTCCTTCCTCGCGCGCTATTTCGACCAGCTGCCTGGCGATCACCGGCCGCGCGATCGACGTGCCGAGCAGGTAATAGCCCTCGTATATGGCGTTCGCGCGCAGCATCGGGAAGACGAAGTCGCGCGCGAATTCCTCGCGCAAATCGACAATATGCAGCTTGCTCGCACCGGTCTTGAGCGCCTTCTCCTCGAGGCCTTCAGTCTCGTCGCCCTGGCCGACGTCGGCGCAGTACGCGACCACCTCGCAACCGAAGTGATCCTTGATCCAGCGCAGCATGACCGATGTGTCCAGACCGCCCGAGTAGGCGAGCACCAGTTTTTTTATTTTTTCGGTTGCCACGATTCTGACTCCGTCACAGCGGCGCCGGCGCAATCTGCAAAATTTCAGGACGTATCAGCCAGACCATCACGGCCTTCTGCGCATGGAGCCGGTTCTCGGCTTGATCGAGCACGACCGAGCGCGGGCCGTCGAGTACGTCGTCGGTGATTTCCTCGCCGCGATGCGCCGGCAGGCAATGCATCACTAGCGCGCCCCTGCGCGCATGCTTCATCAGCGCGTCGTTCACCTGGAAACCCTTGAAGTCGCGCCGCCGCTGCACCGCTTCCTTCTCACGGCCCATCGAGGTCCAGGTGTCGGTGTAGACCACGTCCGCATCCTTCACCGCCCAGGCCGGATCTTCGGTGAGCGTGCCGATTTCCTCGTCGCGCAACCGCTTCATAAACTCCTTCGCCGGCTCGTAACCCTTCGGACACGCGAGCCGAAGCTCGAAACCTGCGAGCGCCGCCGCCTCGATCCAGCTCTGCACCATGTTGAAGCCGTCGCCGACAAACGCGACGCGCACTTTGCTGAGATCGCGCCCGAAGCGCTCCTGCAGCGTCATCAGATCGGCGAGCAACTGGCATGGATGCAGCAAATCGGTGAGCCCGTTGATGACGGGCACGGTGGCCTCGCGTGCCAGCTCGACTGCGGTCTCATGCGAAAACGTGCGAATCATGATCAGATCGACAGCGCGCGAGATGTTGCGCGCGACGTCCTTGACCGATTCGCGCTCGCCGATACCGATATCGTTCGGCGCGAGATAAATCGCATGACCGCCGAGCTGCGCCATGCCGGTCTCGAAGGTGACGCGCGTCCGTAGCGACGGCTTCTGAAATACCATCGCGAGCGTCCGGCCGCGCAGGTACGGATGCTCGAGTCCTATCTTGAGCTCGGCCTTGAGCCGCGCGCCAAGCGCCAGCAATCCGTTCAGTTCAGCCGGCGACAGCGAACTTAGATCGAGAAAATCGCGTTTCATTTTGGAAGTGGCGCGCTCTTGAACGCATTTTCGATAATCGCGAGACCGGCGTCGGCCTCCTCGCGCGTGAGGTTCAACGGCGGCAGCAGCCGCAGCACGTTGCCCGCGGTGCCGTTCACCAGCAGCCGATTCTTGATGCACTCCTCGACGATCGGGCGCGCGTCATGCTTGAGCACCACGCCGATGATCATACCGAGGCCGCGCACCTCGACGATCCGATCGTACGAGCGCGCGAATTCGCCGAGCCGCTCGAGGATGTAGCCGCCGACGCTCGTCGCGTTCTCGAGCACGCCGTCTTCTTCCAGCGCCTCGATCACGGCGCCCGCTGCCGCGCACGCTACCGGGTTCCCGCCGAAAGTACTGCCGTGGCTGCCGGGCGTGAGGCTCGACGCTATCTCCGAACGCGCGATCATCGCGCCGATCGGCAGCCCGCCGCCGAGCGCCTTGGCCAGCGTCACGATGTCCGGCTTCACGCCGGCGTGCTCGTAAGCGAAAAACTTGCCGGTGCGCCCCATTCCGGTCTGCACTTCGTCGAGTATCAGGAGCATCTTGTTGCGATCGCACCAGTCGCGCAGCCGCTTCAGGTAGTCCGCGTGCGGCACCACCACACCGCCTTCGCCCTGGATCGGCTCGACCATGACGCCGACAGTCTCGTCGCGCCGCGCGCGGTCGAGCGCTGCGACATCGTCGAACGGGATCAGCCTGAAACCGGGCATCAGCGGTTGAAACCCCTGATGGTAGCGCTCCTGGCCGGTGGCGCTCACGGTGGCGAGCGTGCGTCCGTGAAACGAGCCGAGCGTCGTCAAAATTTCGAAGCGCCCGCTGCCCCATTTCCGCGCGAGCTTTATAGCGGCCTCGTTCGCCTCAGCGCCTGAGTTGCCCAGGAAAACTTTACCATCGCCGAAATGACTCGCGAGCCGCTCGACCAGTCGCGCCGTCGGCTCGGTGTGAAACACGTTGGAAACGTGTGTGAGCTTTTCCGCCTGCTCCTTGATCGCGCGCACGACGCGGGGATTGCCATGACCGAGGCTGGTGACCGCCAGCCCGCAGAAAAAATCGAGATAGCGATTGCCGTCGGCGTCGTAGAGATACGCACCATGCCCGCGCGCGAACGCCAGCGGCAGACAGCCGTAAACATCGACCATGTTGCGATGCGTGAGCTCTATAATCTCGGCGTTGTTCATCGCGCTTTGCCGCCGGCCTCTGCGCCGCGCGCAGTCTCGTTCAGGGCAGACACCTTGGCGCGGCGCTGCACCACTTCGGTGCCGATTCCCGCGCGGGTGAAAATTTCCAGCAGCACGGCATGCTTAACCCGCCCATCTATTATATGGGTCTTGGCGACGCCCTTGTTCAGCGCCTCGATGCAGCATTCGACCTTCGGAATCATCCCTTCCTGGATAATGCCGCGCGCGATCAGCCGCTTTGACTCGGCCGCGTCGAGGGTCGAGAGCAGCTTGCCGTCCTTGTCCTTCACACCTTCGACGTCGCTCAGCAGGATCAATTTTTCCGCCTTGAGCGCAGCCGCAATCTCGCCCGCGGCCGTGTCGGCGTTGATGTTGTAAGTCTGGCCGTCGCGGCCGAAGCCGGTCGGCGCGATCACCGGAATAAAATTATTGACCTCGAGCGTACGCAGCAATTCCGGATTCACCCGATCGACCTCGCCGACCAGCCCGATATCGACGCGCGAGCGCTTGCCGTTGTCGTCGGTGACGACCATCCGCATCTTGCGCGACCTGATCAGGTCGCCGTCCTTGCCCGAGAGCCCGACCGCGCGCCCGCCCATGCGCGAAATCGTCGCGACCAGGTCCTTGTTGATTCTCTGCAGCACCATCTCGGCCGCTTCCATCGTCGCCGGATCGGTCACGCGCATCCCGCGCACGAAGCGCGACTTGAGTCCGAGCTTGCCGATCAGTTCAGTGATTTGCGGCCCGCCGCCATGCACGACAATCGGGTTGATGCCGACCAGATCGAGCAGCACCACTTCCTGCGCAAAGCTTTCGCGCAGCTCCTCGGTCTGCATCGCATGCCCGCCGTACTTGATGACGAACGTTTTGCCACGAAAGCGCCTGATGTACGGCAGCGCTTCGAGCAGCACGTCGGCCCGGTTGTGGGTGAACTCTTTCATTCCTCAGGAAACCTCGCCAAAACCCGAAAAGGGAAATCAAAACAGTATTGCGCGCGCGGCGCAATCTATTGCCAGTCTTGGGGTAGTGCCCTGGTTTGAAATCCGGCTTACTTGACCCAGCTTGCGCCGTCGACGTGGCGCACGCGCGCGTGGGCCAGGACCTCCGGAGTCATCAGCCGCGCATTTACGCCCATGCGGTCGTGCGTTTTGTCCACCGCTTCCCAATGGGTGACGCAGCCACATCGCTTGCAGCGATGAAATTCTAACATCCTCTCACCCCACATGTAGATGTCGGTCGCGTCTTTCGTTACTTGCACTTCTTTGGGCGAATAGTAGGCCCAGAGTGCGCCGTAGCGCCGGCAGATGGTGCAATTGCAATCCGTTACCTCTTCCGGAGCGCGATTAATCTCAAAACGCACTGCGCCGCAATGACATGAAGACTCGATCATTTCGTTAGCCACTCCCTAATTTGAATTCAGGCGGCGACTGGCGTGACCGCGACCGAGACCGCCTGCCAAACTCCATCACGCTTGGCGAAGACACGCAGGAAGCGCTGGTCGATAACGATGCGGCGATCGTCCGCCTCCAATTGGAAGCGGCTCCGGCTTACGCCAGTGCCTCCGAAGACGCGCACGTATTGCTCGCTGAATATTGCCGCTCCCGGCCGCGCGCCCGGCGGGTTGATCATCAGCATCGCCTTCGTGACGGGTTCGTTCACGGCGGTCCAACCGATGAAGTCTTCCGCGAGGATATGAGCCAACGGCGAGCGGTCGGCGCGCCGATACGCCTCGTTCCACTCGCTATCCAGGCGCAATATCTGCGCTTCATCGTCGGCGGCCATCGTGCGCCTCTGTTGCGATTAATCCCCGTGTAACGATCGAGCGGGAGCTACAGAATATAGCGCGACAGATCCTCGTCCTTGACGATTGCGTCGAGGCGGCCGTGCACGTACGCGGAGTCAATCGTCAGATCGCGATCCGGCAGCTCCGGCGCGTTGAATGACAGCTCTTCGAGCAGCCGCTCTAGCACCGTATGCAGCCGCCGCGCGCCGATATTTTCTGAGCGCGCGTTGACCTTCGCCGCTATTTCCGCCAGCGCCGCGACCCCGTCCTCGGTGAAGCGGATATGCACGCCCTCGGTCTCCATCAGCGCCACGTATTGCCGCGTCAGCGCGTTCTCCGGCTCGGTCAGGATGCGGATGAAGTCCTCGCGTGTGAGCGCCTTCAGCTCGACGCGAATCGGGAAGCGTCCCTGGAATTCGGGAATCAGGTCCGACGGCTTCGACGTGTGAAACGCTCCCGACGCGACGAACAGGATGTGATCGGTCTTCACCGCGCCGTATTTCGTGTTGACTGTCGAGCCTTCTACGATCGGCAGCAGGTCGCGCTGCACGCCCTCTCGCGACACGTCCGGCCCGTGCGATTCGCGCCCCGCAATCTTGTCGATCTCGTCGATGAACACGATGCCCGACTGCTCGGCGCGCGTGATCGCCTCATGCGCCACCGCTTCCATATCCACCAGCCGCGCCGCTTCCTCCGCCGTCAGCAGCTCGAGCGCCTCGGGGATTTTCACTTTGCGCGTGCGCGTCTTCTTGGGCATGAGCTGATTCATCAGCTCCTTCATATTGAGGCCCATCTCTTCCATGCCCTGCGGCGTGAAGACTTCGATATTCGGCGCGGCGTTCGCGCTGACTTCGACTTCGACCTCGCGATCGTCGAGGTGGCCGCCGTTGAGCAGCTTGCGCAACTTCTCGCGCGTGTCCTTGTGCGAGTCGTTGTCGACCACCTCGATATGCCCCTCCGGCGTGATCCCCGCGGGCCGGCGGACTTTGGTCGGCGCCGGGAACAGCAGGTCGAGCAATCGCTCCTCGGCGTTCTCGCGCGCCTTGACCGCGACGCGATCGCGCGCCTCGTCGCGCACCATCTTGACCGAGCACTCTGCCAGGTCACGAATCATCGACTCGACGTCGCGTCCGACGTAGCCGACCTCGGTGTAGCGCGACGCTTCCACCTTGACGAACGGCGCCTGCGCCAGCCGCGCGAGCCGCCGCGCGATTTCGGTCTTGCCGACGCCGGTCGGGCCGATCATCAGGATATTCTTCGGTGCGATTTCGTCGCGCAGCTCGGGCGCAACATTCTGCCGCCGCCATCGATTGCGCAACGCTATCGCAACGGCGCGCTTAGCCTCATGCTGCCCGACGATATAGCGGTCGAGCTCCGACACGATCTCGCGCGGCGTCATCACCTGTGGCACTGCCATAATTTCCTGAAGGGTACCGGCTACAACTCTTCGAACACAAATTGGTCGTTGGTGTAAACGCACACTTCCGACGCGATTTTCATCGCGCCTTCCGCGATTTGCCGCGCCGTCATCCCGGAGCCGTGGCGAATCAGCGCGCGCGCCGCCGACAACGCATAGTTGCCGCCCGATCCAATCGCGAGGATTCCGTCGTCAGGCTCGAGCACGTCACCGACGCCCGAAATCAGCAGCGAGCTCTCCTTGTCGGCGACTACCAGCATCGCCTCGAGCCGCCGCAGGATTCGATCCGTGCGCCAGTCCTTGGCCAGCTCGACTGCCGCGCGCCGCAGCACTCCGTTGTACTCCTGCAGCTTCGATTCGAACTTGTCGAACAGCGTCAGCGCATCCGCGGTCGATCCCGCGAAACCCGCCAGCACGCGATCCTGATGCAGCCGGCGTACTTTCTTCGCCTTGCTCTTCATGATCGTTTGTCCAACGCTGACCTGCCCGTCACCGGCGATTACGACGTGCCCTTCGTGGCGCACGCTCAGAATCGTCGTGTGGCGAAATTCGGCGCCGGGCTCGATACCCCTTTCAGACTCGTGGGAAGGCACGTCGATAAACCTCTTTGAGATGATTCACGCTGACATGAGTATAGCGCTGCGTCGTCGCCAGGCTCGCATGACCGAGCATTTCCTGGATCGACCTCAGGTCGGCTCCATTTCCAAGCATATGTGTTGCGAAAGAGTGACGCAGCCCGTGCGGCGTCACGCCGGCGCTCACGCCCGCCGCTTCGATTCTGCGCTGCAGGATCATCTCGACACTGCGCGTAGTGAGCCGGCCGCCGCGAAGATTGGTGATGACGGGACCGTTATGCTCCCACGCCACCGGCATCGCGCGCTTCCACTTCTGCAACGCATCGAGCGCCGGTTCGCCCAGCGGCACGAGGCGATCCTTGTTGCCCTTGCCCGCGCGCACCATCACCATCCCAAGCTCTTCATCAATATCGCGCCAGTCCAGCCCGACCAGCTCGCCGACACGCAAGCCCGACGAGTACAGCGTCTCGAAGATCGCGCGATCGCGAATCGCCGCTGGCGTCGAGTCGTCAGGCGCCGGCGAAACTTCGATCAGCCGGCGGACTTCGTCCTCCTGCAATATCGACGGCAGGCGCCGTTCATTCTTCGGCGAGCGTATCGATCGCGCCGGACTCGCCGCGCCGATCGTCGTCTCGCGATAGCGGAAGAACGCCTTGATCGCACTCAATCTGCGCTGGACGGTTGCGCGTTTTGCAGTCTTCATCAATTCGGCCAGGTAGCTGCGGATATGGTCCGCCGTGATGCTCGCGACGTCGATCTCGTCGACGCGTTTGCCGAGTATCGCCGCCCGCTCGATCAGGAAAGTTCTGAACCCGAGCAGGTCGCGGCGATAGTTCGTCACCGTATTGTCGGCCGCGCGCGAGGCCTTCCCGAGCGCCGCCGTAAACGCCTCCACCTCCACCGCCATCATCTCGCGCGCACCCATCTCAGCGGCTATGCTATCAGCGGCGATTCGGTTGAAAAAGCGCGTGTTTCCAAGCCGGTCGCTCAGGGTACCAACGCTGTCGGTTTCCGGTCCCGCGGAGCACTATGCCGCACGAAGAGCTTTCCCCTTCGCTATGAACTGTTGGAACTGCGCCAGGAAAATAGAAATCGTAACCGGCGACCGCGTCGGTTTTCGCGACGAGTGTCCCGGATGCGGCCGCGCGCTGCACGCATGCCGCAACTGCGGCTTTTTCGATCCCGCCTACAACAACAGCTGCCGCGAGCCGATGGCCGAACGGGTGGTGGACAAGGAACGATTCAACTTCTGCGAGTATTTCAAGCCAGGCGACGCCGCCGTTAAGGCGCCCGCGAAGACCGGCGCGCAGGACAAGCTGGAGGCTCTGTTCAAGAAAAAATCATGACATCGCGCAAATCCCAGCTTCACGACCACTGCGCCCAGCTTCTGTTCGTCGCGGCGCTCGCATCTCTGGTTGCCACCGGATGCCATCCGGAGAACAGCGCGCGCGGCGTCGTCGATCGCTTCATCGACCAATATTATGTAGCGATCGATCTGAAAGCGGCCGAACCGTTCTGCACCGGTCTGGCACTCGACAAGCTTCATCACGAGATGCAACTGATCGGCAATCAGCGAATCGACGCCAACACGCGCAAGCCCGTCGTGCATTACAAGCTCACCGCCGAGCGCGACGCCACCGACCATATCGAATTCCTGTTTCGCGCGACGATCGACGTGCCCGAAGGCGGCACCTTCAATCGCAACTGGCTGATAACGGCGCGCAAGGACGCCGACACGTGGAAAGTCTCGAACTTCGATGACTACGAATAGCGCGAAGAGATAATGAGCGTCGCCGCCATCATCCTTGCGGCTGGCAAAGGAACCCGGATGCGCTCGAACCGCGCCAAGGTCCTGCACGAACTCGGCGGAGAACCGATGATCGCGCGCGCGGTTGGCGCCGTCGCCGCGCTTAAGCCAGATCCAGTCGTAGTCGTCGTCGGCCACCAGGCGCCCGAGGTCGAAGCCGCGCTAAACCTCCCGAATGCGCGATTCGTGCTCCAGGAGCCGCAGCGCGGCACCGGCGACGCTGTGCGATGCGCCCTCGGCGAGTTGCCCGCGAACTTCACCGGCGACGTACTGATCACTTACGGCGATATGCCCGCGATCACGGCGGCAACTCTGCGCGCTTTCCTCGACGCGCATCGAAAGCGCGGCGCGAAACTCTCGTTCATCAGCATAGTTCTCGACGATCCGTCCGCGTACGGCCGGGTGATTCGCGATGCGGCCGGCAACGTCGATAGAATCGTCGAGTTCCGCGACGCGTCGCCCGCCGAGCGCGCCGTCAGGGAAATCAACACCGGTTGCTACATCGTCGATAGCGACCTGCTTCGCTCTGCGCTTGCACAACTGAAACCGGCCAACGCGCAGGATGAGTACTACCTGACCGATATCGTCGCGATCGCGCGCAATAAAAATGAAAAAGTCGAAGCGTGGGTTGCGACCGACCCGGCCGAGTTCGCCGGAATCAACTCGCGCGAGGAGCTGGCAAATATGGAAGCCGAAATTCGTGCGGCGGTTAACCGCAAGCTGATGGCGTCCGGGGTGACGCTGATCGATCCCGCGACTGCCTACATTTCAGAGCAAGCCGAAATCGCGCCCGACTGCGTGATCGGTCCCAACGTCCAGATTCTCGGCGCGAGCAAGCTCGGCGAAGGCGTGCGCATCGACGGCACCGCGTGGCTGAGCAACGTGACCATCGGCCCGCGATGCCATCTGAAGCTCGGAGTGCGCGCCGAGGACTGCTCGATCGGCGAGGAATCCGAAATCGGCCCGTTCGCCAACCTGCGCGCCGGCACCGAACTGGCCGGCCACAACCGCATCGGCAACTTCGTCGAGACCAAGAAGGCGCGGCTCGGGCGCGGCACCAAGGCCAGTCACCTAAGCTACCTCGGCGACGCGACCATCGGCGCCGACACCAACGTCGGATGTGGCGTCATCACGGTGAACTACGACGGCTACGACAAGCATCACACGGAAATCGGCGACCGCTGCATGGTCGGCTGCGACACGCAACTGGTCGCGCCGGTGAAGGTCGGCAGCGACGTATTTGTCGCGTCAGGCACAACGATCGTGCGCGAAGTTCCCGACGGCGCGCTGGTAATGTCGCATCATCCGCAGCGCGAAAAGGCCGGCTGGATGGCGGCCTGGCGTAAGCGCCACAACGACAGCCCCGACGGCAGCCTGCGCCGCACGAAGGATCATTGAACTTATTGCGCGACTTGAAACCGGGTTTCCTGAAGCGGAATAATCAGCGAAACGAGGTGATGGTCGAGGCGATAGAAAAAAATCGAGAGTAGCGCCAGGACTCATCGGCATCGGGCGATGAGTTGACGAGGTGGAAGCAGTATCGAAAGATTCGGCGGATGGCTTCCCGGCTCCACAGTCGATAGAGGCGAGCAGTGTACAAACCGCGCGGGTGACCGCGCGACAAACCGCGCCTCGAGTGGCAGAGCATCAGGCTCTGACGTGATTTTCCAAACTCTCCTGTAAAAATCATTTCGCTATCGTTCCGCTCCATCAGCGCGTTCGGACAACTCTGCAACCTTCGCCGCGAATCCGGGGAAAGGAGCGAACGAACATGTGCGGAATAATCGGATACGTGGGGCCGAACGAGGCCTATCCCATCCTGCTTGGCGGGCTTGGGCGGTTGGAGTATCGCGGCTACGACTCGGCCGGTGTCGCTACCATCGTTGATAGCGGCAAGCTCGAAGTTCGCCGCGCCAAAGGCAAGCTCGAGAATCTGCGGCGCCTGCTGGCTGACTCGCCTCTGCACGGCCATATCGGAATCGGACACACGCGATGGGCGACTCACGGCCGCCCGTCGAAGGAAAACGCCCATCCGCACAAAGCCGGCCCGGTCGCCGTCATTCACAACGGTATCGTCGAGAACTTCATTGAGCTGCGCACCGAACTGCTCGCGCGCGGCCACAAGCTGCGCTCCGAAACTGACACCGAGCTCATCTCGCATCTCATCGAGGAGAAGCTCAAAGGCGGCCGCGGGTTGACCGAGGCGGTGCGCGAGGCGGTGCTGCGCTTGCGTGGTTCGTTTTCGATCGTCGTGCTGTCGGAGACTGAGCCCGACAAGCTAATCGCCGCCAAGACTGCGACGCCTCTGGTGTTGGGGCTGGGCGACGGCGAGAATTTCGTCGCGTCGGATATTCCCGCGATTTTGGAGCACACGCGCAGCGCGCTCGTGCTCGAAGACGGCGAGGTGGCCGAGATCAGCGCCGGTGCGATACGGCTGATGAAGTTCGATGGCACTGCCGTCACTCGCGCGCCGCGCCAGGTGGAATGGGATGCCGTCGCCGCGACCAAGGGCGGCTTTCGCCATTACCTGCGCAAGGAGATCAACGACCAGCCGCAGGCATGGATCGACACGATGGCGGGGCGGGCGGACGCCAGCTCGCCGACCGTGCGCTTCGAAGGCGAGCTGCTGCCGGCGCGCGGCGCCGCGTCGATCGGGCGAATCGTGATGCTGGCGGCGGGCGCGTCGTGGATCACCGCGCAGGTGGCCAAATTCATGATCGAAGACCTGGCCGGAATTCCGGTCGAGGTCGATTACTCATCCGAGTTCCGCTATCGCCGGCCGCCGATCGACGATCGCACGATGCTCATCGCCGTGTCGCAGTCGGGCGAGACTGCCGACACGATCGCCGCGATGGAAGAAGGGCGCGCGCGCGGGGCGCATCTGCTGGCGATCACTAACACGGTGGATTCGTCGATCGCGCGCAAGGCCGACGCGCAGTTGTACACGCGATGTGGTCCCGAGACGAGCGTGACGACCACCAAATGCTTTCTCACGCAGCTCGAGGCCTACTACCTGTTCGCGATTCATCTTGCGGCGCGGATGGGCCGCTTGTCCGACGCTGACGCGAGCCAGTTGCTGCAGCCGGCATTCGCGATTCCCGGGCAGATCAAGGCTATCTTCGAGAGCGAGCCGGCGATTCAGCAGATCGCGCGCAAGTATGCGCAGGCGCGCGACTTTCTGTTCCTCGGCCGCGGCATCAACTACCCGATCGCGCTCGAGGGCGCGCTCAAACTCAAGGAAATTTCATACATCCATGCCGAGGGTTACTCCGCGGGCGAGATGAAGCATGGGCCGATTGCGCTAATCGACGAGAAGATGCCGGTGGTCGTGATAATTCCCAACGACGGCCTGTTCGACAAGTCGATGTCGAATCTCAAGGAGGTCGAATCGCGCAACGGCCGGATTATCGCAGTGACCAATCATGCGACCGCGGAGCTGAAAAGCGTCGCGGCGGAAATTATCGAAGTGCCGGAGACCAACCGGATGCTGACGCCGGTGCTGATGACAGTGCCGCTGCAGTTGCTCGCGTATCACATCGCGGCAGAGCGCGGCACCGACGTCGATCAGCCGCGCAACCTCGCCAAGTCGGTGACGGTTGAGTAGGCGACTCGTTCGACTAGTCTTTCATGCCAGCGGCTTCGCCGTCGGGACTTGCGATCACCACCACGTAGCCGTCGGGGTCGCGGAGCCACATCTCCCTGTGCGCGGGCGCCGGGTTGACGTGCGGCTCCTCGATGAACTGGGCATCCAATGAACGAGCGCGCTCGACCGCCGCATCGAAGTCGTCCACTTCGAACCAGAGCACAACTCCATGTCCCGGTGGCGCCAAATCAGCGTTAACAAGATTAGGGTGATCCTCCTCGTCCCACGCATGCAGCTGGAGGATCAGGTGACCGTCACAATCTATCCGATCATAAACATCGCGATGCTCGTGCTCGGGGAGTGCGCTGACTCGCAGCAGTTGCCGATACCAGCGGCTGCTTGCCCGCACGTCTCGCACGGCAATCAGAGGCTGAGGCCGAACGATCTTCGATTTCATTTTGGTTTTGTAAGGCAAACGTCCTCCCCGGGCGATGCATTAGCCCATGAGAGCGGGAAGTACCTCCTCTGTCACTCGCTTGAACTGCGCTTCCTGATCGTAACCGGTCAGGCGCAGCGTGATCGTCGTGGCGCCCGCTTCGATGAAGCTGCGCAGGTTCGCGATGCATTCCGCGGGCGAGCCGAGCGCGACCCAGCGCTCGATATACTCGCGCGTGTAGTTCACCGAGTAATAACTGTCGAGGAAACGTTTCGACTCCGCCAGCGCCGCCTCGCGGTCCTCGTTCACATTGATGTTGTGGTAGATGCACACCTCGAAGCTGGGCGGCAGCTCGCGGCCTTGCTCACGCGCATAGCCGCGAATCAGCGCGAGCGACTCGCGCACATCGGTAGGAGTCTTGCCCGTCGTCATCCAGCCGTCGCCAAGCCTCGCGACGCGCCGATAGCCGCGCTCGACGTTCGTCACTTGCGTGGTATTCGGATTGGAGACCACCCAGATTGGAATCGGCTGCTGGACCGGACGCGGCAACACGGTCACGTCGCGAAACTGGTTATACTTGCCGTCGTAGTCGACGTGCTCGCGCGACGAGGTCAGGCGCATTATCTCGATAGCTTCTTCCATCCTTCGCATGCGGCTGCCCGGCTCAACCCGCAGCGCGGCGAATTCCTTGTCGAAGGCACCTCCACCCGGCTCAGGCTGCCCCTGGCATGCGACGAAGACCGTGCGGCCGCCCGACATGAAATCAAGACTGGCCCATTGGTAGGCAAGGATGAGCGCGTCACGCAGCGGTGTGCTGGCGAAGCATGCCGGCCCGAGGCGCACGCGTTTGGTGCGCGCGGCGAGCGCGCCGAGCAGCACGATAGCGTCGAGGCGCGGCTTGGCAAAGATAGAATCTCCGACCCACACCGAATCCCATCCGGCCGAGTCTGCCCACTCACCCATCTTGAGCATCTCCTCAACGGTGGTAGCACCTATGATGACGCCGCGATTGGGAAGGGTAAGTCCAAAACGAGCACGTCCTCGAGTCATAAGGCGTTCTCCTTTCTCAAAGGTTAGTCAGGATGAATTGGTATTCAAGCGCTGTTTCGCGCAGCCTTTCGAAACGGCCGGATTTGCCGCCGTGGCCAGCCTGCATGTTTACCTTGAATAGCAAGGAATTGCTGTCGGTCTTTGTTGCGCGCAGGTTGGCGACCCACTTGGCGGCCTCCCAGTATGGGACTTGCGAATCCCAGAGGCCACTGGTTACCAGCATTGCGGGATAGGACTTCGCTTCTACGTTGTCGTAGGGCGAGTAGGACAGCATGTAGTCGTAGTAGGTCTTGATTTTAGGATTACCCCATTCGTCGAACTCGTTGGTCGTGAGCGGGAGCGATTCGTCAAGCATCGAGGTTACTATATCGACGAATGGAACGTTGGCGATAATGCCGCGATAGTCATGCGGCGCCATGTTCGCGATCGCGCCCATCAGCAGGCCGCCGGCACTGCCGCCCTGCGCGAAGACCTTGTCACGCGCCGCGTATTTTTCATTCACAAGATGCCTGGTCACTGCAATGAAGTCGGTGAAGGTGTTCTTCTTGTTGAGGAGCCGCCCCTGCTCATACCATGCGCGGCCCATCTCCTGGCCGCCGCGAACGTGCGCGATAGCTACTATGAATCCGCGATCCATCAGGCTTATCCAGTTGGACTGAAAGGCCGGATCAGTCGAGAGGCCATACGACCCATACGCGTACTGGTATAGCGGCGCAGTACCGTCGAGCTTCGTAGTATTGTGATAGGCGAGCGAGACTGGAATCAAGGCTCCATCGCTCGCGGGCGCATGAATATACTGTGTCTTGTAGTTGCTCGAATCGAATCCGCCCAGCACCGGATCGGTCTTCAGAAGCGTTTTGCGGTCCGACGCCATGTCGTATTCATAGGTTGTTCGCGGAGTCGTCAGCGAAGTATAGACGTAGCGCACCTTCTGTGAGCCAATTCCCGGCGTTCGTACCAGTTCAGTCACATAGGAAGGCTCGGCGGACGCTATGACATAGTCGCGCCGCCCATCCCATGACCTCACATGAAGCTTCTTGAGCCCGCCAGAGCGCTCGTTAACGGCAAGATAGCTCTTAAACACCTCATAGCTATGAATAAAGACATCCTCACGGCCTGGGATTACGTCCTTCCACGTGCCTTTGTCCGCCACTTTATTAATAACCGCGCGAACGATGCGGAAGTTACGCGCCTGCCAATTTGTGCGCACGATAAAATCACGACCCAGATGATCGACCTGGTACTCATGATTGGCTTCGCGTGGTATCGCAATTTTGAATTTCAGCTTTGAATCGCCGGCGTCAGCGTAACGCCACTCGCTTTGCAAGGTACTTCTGAGCGAGATGAACAAGTACTTATCCGACTTGCTCCTGACGAGATGCATGTAATAGGTGTGATCGCTCTCCTCATACACCAATCGATCGGCAGCGGCTTTGGAACCTATGACGTGCCTGCGAACCTTGACCCCAAGCAGCGTGACGGGATCCTTCTCGACGTATAGCAAAGTCCTGTTATCGTTCGCCCAGACAAAGTTCGGCTGAACGTTGGCGATGCTATCGGCAAGCATCGTGCCGGTGCGCAAGTCTTTTATCCTAAGTGTGTATTGGCGGCGGCCTACGGCATCTTCCGCATAGGCCAGCATGCGGCCATTAGGACTCACCGACCATGCGCCTATCTGATAGAAGCTCTTGCCAGCAGCTAGCGCGTTGCCGTCGAGCATCACGTGTTCCGGCGCACTCATCGCACGCCAGCGTCGCGCATAGATAGGATACTCGCGACCGGTGTCATAGCGCGTGTAGTACCACCATCCGCGGAACAGGACCGGCACCGAAGAGTCGTCCTGCTTGATGCGCGCGACCAGCTCTTCATATAGGTCGTCCTGAAGTGGCTGCGTGGGTGCCAGGACGGAGTTAGTGTAAGTATTTTCGGCGTCGAGGTAGTCAATCACTTCTTTCGCGCCGCGGGTATCGTCGCGCAGCCAGTAATAGTCATCGTTGCGCGCGCCATTGGGCGACGGCACCTGGTAAGGCCTTCGCGCGGCGACAGGAGGCGTTAAAGCTTGAGAGTCAGCGACTGACCTTGCAACTTTTCGTGACACTGATTCGTACCTTACTCTGGGCGCAGCTTTCTGAGGCCGAATAACAGACGTTGTGCGCCAGTGACAACTTCGAGCGCCGCCATCGCATAGCACAGCAGCGGTCCTATAGGACGCAAGATGGGCGTTGCTACGATGAGACCCAGCACGATGAAGAAGATGATCGCTTCGGTGCGTTCGAGGATGCCCGGCGGATACTCGATGAGCTTGGCGCTGGGGCCTTCGAGTGCGGCGCCGACGGCGAGAAACACGGTGATGTTTACGTACCAGGTGGCGACAAGGACGAGCGCCGGGAAGTAGAGGCCAGGATCGCGCCATGCGATGCCGATGATCACGCACGCCTCGACGACGCGATCGGCGGACAGATCGAGCACGCCGCCGACCGGACTCGCTGCGGTGCATTCGCGGGCGATGGTGCCATCGAGCGCGTCGAGCACGGCGCTGAACATGAGCGCCACGATCGCGAACGCAATTTCGCCGCGCGCAAATTCAATTCCCGCGGCGATGCCCGCCAGAACGGCGAGTATCGTGGCGACGTTAGCGCTGATGCCGACGCTGAAAAGCGCACGGGCGCATCGCGACTGAACGCGTTTGATGTCGGGGTTGGCGCCTAGGACTGTATCGAGCATCGCGATTGCCTGTGCCGGAGCGGTAGCGCGCAGAACGCTTGCGGAGTTAACGTTCCAGACAGAGTGAGTGTTGGCAAGGGCATGATGATGAACCGCGCGCGAGGCTCGATGGCCGCGGCGTGCGTGATCGCGGCGACGATAGCGTCGGCGCAGCCCGCGTGGCCGGCGAATGCGCTCAGCTTCCCAACGACCACGTTTGCGATTCTGAATCCTGTGACAAGCGCCGTGATCGGACGCAGCATCTACCGCGTGGTGAGCACCAACGACGGCGGAATTCTTCACGGTGAAAGCCACTACAATGACGGTTCGTCGGACTTCGAGACCTCGTTTCTGAAGTCAGAGGGCGTCGGCGCGTTGCCGAAGCTGGTAGAATTCGATCATACGTTCTACCAGGCCGACGGATCGATCATGGTGCGTGCCCATCTGAATGTGAATTCGGGGGCCGCGACCTGTATCGACAACACCGGCGGCCAGAAGAACACGCAGTCTTCGACGCTCAGCATCCCGGACGGCACATGGGCAGGCGCGAGCGTCGTACTTCCAATCCAGGATTTTTTGCGCGCCGGCGAAGCAACGTCAGCGGTTCTGCTGCACGTCTTCAGTTGCGCTCCGGGGCCTCGAATATTTTCGGTCAGTTTGCAGGTCGATCCGGGAAATGCGGTGTGGGCGGCTTACGGCGGCGAGACGACTCGAGTCGAAGTGCGGCCGGATTTTGGATGGTTGAATTTGATCATCTCGACGTTCGTGCCCAAGCTGTACGCGCGTTTCGATCCGAATGACGGCTACGCGTTCGTCGGCGACGAGTCGTCACGCTACTACAAAGGTCCGCGCATCATGTTGGTGAAAAAGCGCGACGATTCGAGCGCAGGCGCGCGACCCGCCAAATAACGAAACGGACTTCCGGAAAAATCTAGAAGTGGACGATGCCCTCGCCGTCGATGTGGCGCGCGTTCTTCGAGGCCTTGGGCTTTCGATACACGAACGACGTCTTGCACAGCGGGCAGGTGCCTTCGGGCTGCTGGCCGGCGTGGCGCACCAGCTTGACGTAGCGCACGGTTCCGTCCTCGCACGTGTGAGCGGCGACGGGGAAGTCGTAAACGGTGCGAACCGTGATTTTCTCGTTCATTACTCTGCTGGCGCTCCTTGATTCAGTTGCCCCGACCTTTAGTTTGTACGCACGACAATTTCATTCGTTTCAACTTTGCAACAACTCGAGCGCACGAATCCCAAACTCGGATTAAACACCATATTGAATTTGCGGCGTCGATCAATCCTTTCGATGACCAATTCGTAAAATATTTTTTCTGCTTCAGGCGTCAGCCGGACGGCGCGGAACGAGAATCTTCCGGCGCAGGATCATTATCTCCTCGCCGCGCTGATTATGGCCGCGCGTCTCGACATAGATGACGCCGCGATCGCCCTTCGATTTCGACGCGGTGGTCTCGAGCACCGTCGTCTCGGCATACAGCGTGTCGCCGGCGAAGGTCGGGCCGGTATGACGCACCGATTCGTACTCGAGGTTCGCGATCGCGCTCTCGCTCACGTCCTTCACGCTCATGCCGACCACCGTCGCCATCACCAGCAGCCCGTTGACCAGCGGGCGTCCGTGCTGCGTGGTGGCCGCGTAGGCCGCGTCGAAATGGACGGGGTTCGTGTTCATCGTCATGAGCGTGAACCAGGTGTTGTCGAACTCGGTGATGGTGCGACCAGGCCAATGCTTGAAAGTCTGGCCGGCGGCGAAATCCTCGAAGTAGCGGTTCATGCGAATGCAACGCGCAGGCGCGCGTGTTGGGGAATATACGACGGGCGCGCCGGTTGCAATTGATTGTGCTAGCTTCGTCGGGTCGATGGCGCGGCTCACGAAATTACTGATCGCAAATCGCGGCGAGATTGCGCTTCGGATCATCCGCAGCGCGCGCCTGTTCGGGCTCAAAACTGTCGCCGTCTATTCGGCCGCGGACGCGAAAAGCGTCCATGTCGGCGCGGCTGACGAGGCAATCGCGATCGGACCGCCTGAAGCCGCGAAAAGTTATCTCGACATCGCGGCGATAATCTCGGCGGCAAAGCAGGCCGGCGCCGACGCGATTCATCCAGGTTACGGATTTCTCTCCGAGCGCCCGGAATTCGCGCAGGCGGCCGCCGATGCGCAAATAGTCTTCGTGGGGCCGCGGCCTGAGGTGATGGCTGCGCTCGGCAACAAGGTCGCGGCGCGGCGAATCGCAGTCGCAGCCGCGGTGCCGGTAGTGCCGGGAATCGAAGCCGCGGAAATTTCAGCGGCGCGCGAATTTGGCGCAACCGTTGGCTATCCGATCCTGATCAAGGCCGCCGCCGGCGGCGGCGGACGCGGGATGCGCGTGGTCGCGGAAGCGGGTCAGCTCGAAACCGCCCTGGAAGCGGCTGCGCGCGAAGCGGCGGCGGCTTTCGGCGACGGCCGGATTTTCATCGAGAAGTATCTCGCGCACCCGCGGCATATCGAAATTCAAATTCTCGGCGACGATCACGGCAACGTGATCGCACTCGGTGAGCGCGATTGCTCGATCCAGCGGCGGCACCAGAAGATTGTCGAGGAATCGCCGGCGCCCGGACTTTCCGAGGCGATGCGCGCGAAGATGATCGACGCGGCGCTGAAACTCGCGCGCGCGGCGCACTACACCAACGCCGGCACCACGGAGTTCCTGGTCGAGGGCGACAACTTCTACTTCCTCGAAGTGAACGCGCGCCTGCAGGTCGAGCATCCGGTGACCGAGATGCGCTTTGGCTGCGACTTGGTATGCGAGCAGTTGCGGGTCGCGTCGGGCGACGCGGTGTCGGAACCGGCGGCCCCAAGCGGTGCCGCGATCGAATGCCGAATCAACGCCGAGGATCCCGAGCATGATTTTCGCCCCGCCACCGGCACCGTGCTTCATCTGAGCGTGCCCGGCGGGCCGGGCGTGCGTTTCGACTCGCACCTCGTGCGCGGCGCCGAAGTGACGCCGTGGTACGACGGTCTGCTCGGCAAGCTCATCTGCTACGGCGCGGATCGCGAGGAAGCGCGCGGCCGGCTGGTCGACGCGCTCGGCGAATTCGCCTTGCTCGGGGTGACCAACAACGCGGCGTATCTGCGCGATATCATCGCGAGCGAGCAGTTTCGCGACGCCAGGCTCTCGACTCACTTCATCGACGAGTTTTTTTCAGGATGGAAGATAGCAAGCGGTGAAATCGACGCGGCGATTGTCGCTGCAGCTATTACCGCGGGCGATACGCAGGCAGAAAGCGCCGCGCCGCGAGCGAGTAACGATCGGCACTCGCCGTGGGACAGCCTGCACAACTTCGAGCTGTGGGGATCACGCCGATGAAGCTCACGCGCGTTGGCGATTCGCAAGAGATCGACGCCGAGGTGACTTCGCGCGACGGCAACATGGTGCGCGTTCGTATCGGAGACCGCGAACTCGTCGTGGAGTTCACGCCGAATGCGGACGGCGGCGGGATTCTCGCGATCGACGGCCGGCGCTACCCGGTTTACGGCGCGCGACGGAAGGAATCGATCTTCATTTCAGTCGGGCCGGCGTCCTTCGAGTTCAAGCCGGCCGAAGCGTCATCGCGACGCCGTGCGCGCGGCCTCGCCGCGGCGGAGATCGTCGCGCCGATGCCCGGCAAGGTGCTGAAGGTGATGGTCCGCGATGGCGATCTGGTCGAGGCCGGGCAGGCGCTCGTCGTGATCGAGGCGATGAAAATGGAAACGACGCTCGCCGCCGAAAGCGCCGCGCTCGTGAAGCACGTTCGCGTCGCGGAGGGGGACGCGGTCGATCACGGTGCGGTGCTGATCGAGCTTAGTCCGGCTCCGGCTTCATCAACTCGCGAATCTGCGCCTCGAGCTTAGCGATCCAATCCTCGAAATCGCCGTCGCGCTCGACCACTATCTCGAGCTTGCCGTTTTTCAAAATCGAAACGCGCCCCGGATGCTCGGTGCGCAGCGGAATCTCGACTGCCTCGCGCGAAATTCCCATCGGATCGATGACGGCGAAAATTCTTTCGATTTCTTTCAGGGTAACGGCCTTGAGCATTTGCACGCCTCGCGGAGCTACGTCTTTACTTAAATTGTCAGCGTCGTAAGCTCAAGGCGCGGCGCAACGTCAGTTCGAGGGAGGATTGTCGTGTTCGGAACAATCAAGAAGGTGGTCAAGGACAAGGGCTTCGGCTTCATCATCGCGGACGACGGCGGCGACGAAGTTTTTTTCCATCGCTCGGCGCTCTCGCCCAAGGTCTATTTCGACGACCTGCGCGAGGGCAACGAGGTTCAGTTCGACGTGCGCGCGGGCGAGAAGGGGCGGCAGGCGTTCAACCTGCGCCTGCGCTGACACCGCCGCAGATTTTTCTCATCGCGTCAGCGCGAACCAGCGCTTCATCAGGCCGGCGACGAACGGCGTGAGCCGTGTGCGAGTGTAGAGTCCCGCGGCGCGGCGAATTCCATCTGCCTGCGTCGGGTACGGATGGATGACGTCGCCAAGAGTGCCGAGGCCAACGCCCGCTTTGATTGCCGTCGTGAGCTCGGAAATCATCTCGCCGGCGTGACTCGCAACAATCGTCGCACCGACGATTTGATCGCTGCCCTCTTTCACGATCACTTTCACGAAGCCGTCGGTTTCGCCGTCGAGCACCGCGCGATCGACTTCGGCGAGTTCCTGCGTATAGGACACGACCGGGATTCCGCGCTGTTTGGCTTCCGCTTCGTACAGGCCGACGTGCGCAATTTCGGGGTCAGTGTAGGTACACCACGGAATAGTCAGTTGGCTCGCGCGCTGGCGCCCGAAGAACAATGCATTGCGTAAAATTATTCGCGCGTGCGCGTCGGCCACATGCGTAAACTTGTACGGCGAGGCGACGTCGCCGCCTGCATAAACGAGCGGGTTGGTCGTGCGCAGGTGATCGTCGACCTTCACGCCGTGCCGCTGGTCGTATTCGATCATCGCCGCTTCGAGATTCAAGCCTTCGACAGCGGGCACGCGCCCGACGCCGATCAAAATCACGTCGGCGGCAATCTCGCGGCGGACACCGTCGCGCTCGGTCGCGATTATTTTTTCGTTGCCGCGCAACTCGACGCTGGAAATTTTGCAGTCAGTGAGAATCTCGACACCATCGCGAACTATCGCGCGCTCGATTCGCGCGGCGGCGTCGCGATCCTCGCGAATCAGGATTTGCGGCGCGACTTCGAGCAGCGTGACCTGCGCGCCGAAGCGCGCGAAGGTCTGCGCCAGCTCGCATCCAATCGGCCCGGCGCCAATCACCGCGATTCGCCGCGGCAATTCTGTCAATGAGAAAACAGTCTCGTTTGTCAGATAGCCGGCCTCGGCCAGACCCGGTATCGGCAGCGAGGCCGCGCGCGCTCCCGTAGTGATTGCGGCTTTCTTGAATTTGAGCCGCTTGCCGTCAACCTCCACGCAGTCGGGCGCGACGAAACGTCCGTCGCCGATAAACACGTCGACGCCCAGGCCGCGAAAGCGATTGGCCGAGTCGGTCGGGCTGAGCTCGGCGCGTAGCTTGCGCATCCGCTCCATCACCGCCGGAAAATTCACGCGCACGCCCGCCGGCACTTCGACGCCGAAGCGTGCGGCGTCGCGAACCGCGGCGGCCGCGCGCGCCGATCGAATCAGCGCCTTCGACGGCACGCATCCGAAGTTCAGGCAATCACCGCCCATCAGGTCGCGCTCGACCAGCGCCACCTTCGCGCCCAGAATCGCGGCGCCCGCCGCCGTCACGAGGCCCGCAGTGCCGGCCCCGATCACGACCATGTTGTAGCGGTCAGCCGGCGCCGGGTTGCTCCATCCCGCCGGATGCAGATTTTCCGTCAGCGCGAGGTTGTATGCGTCGAGCGGCTCATGCTTCAGCGCGTGCGATCCCATCGATAGGTACCCTTCAGGTTTTTTCGCGCAGCGCCCGTGCGCCGATTCGCGTTGCGTAGACTGCCACCGCGACCGTTGCGATGAAGCCGACCGCAGTGAGCGCCCATCCTGCCGGTGTGCGCCGCGCGCTGCCACCGGCCGCGCGTGCGAGGTCGCCGCTCAGCGATCCGATATAGACGTAGAGAATCGTGCCGGGAATCATCCCCGCCCACGACGCGAAAAAATAGTCGCGCAGCGTCACCCGCGTCAGCCCGTACGCGTAGTTGAGCAGGTTGAACGGAAACACCGGCGACAGCCGCGTCAGGATGACGATCTTCCAGCCTTCCTTGCCGACCGCTTCGTCGATCGCCTTGAACTTCGCGTTGCCTTCGAGCCTCGCGCTCACCCAATCGCGCGCGAGGTAACGTCCCACCAGAAAAGCCGCGGTCGCGCCGAGCGTGGACGCGATCGAAACGTAGATCGATCCGCGCACCACGCCGAAGATCACGCCCGCGCCGATCGTCAGGATCGATCCAGGCAGAAACGCGACGCAGGCCGCGATGTAAATCGCGATGAACGCGATCGGCGCCAGCGCACCGAGCCCGCGAATCCAGTCGAGCGCGTTGGTCAGCCACGGTCCCGCGCCAATGCGATGCGCCGCGTAAAGAACCGCGATGACCGAGACGACGATCAGTAGAATTTTCGGGCGAAAGAAACCGGCGGCTCGGCTGGTGGCGGTGGTCATCGTGAGGTTCCGGGATAGGTAACTCGCACGGCGGCAGTTTGGTTTCCGCCGGCGAGCATCGCGGACGCGGACTGCTTATAATGCCATCGAGGATTGTGTAATCCTAATCCGCATGTCGGTCCACGAGCACGAAAAACACGCGCGCACCAATCTCAAGGTCGGCATAATCACCGCCAGCGATTCGCGCACGCCCGAGAATGACGAGAGCGGCAAGGTCATCCGCACTTTGCTCGAAGCGGCCGGCCATCGCGTCGACTGTTACGAAATTGTGCCCGACGACAGCGAAAAGATTTCCGCCGCGCTGGTCAGCAACCTGGAAAATCTCGACGCCATCATCGTCAACGGCGGCACCGGTATCACCGCGCGCGACGGTACGACCGAAGTCGTGAAGTCGGTGCTCGACAAGGAGCTCGAAGGCTTCGGCGAGCTGTTCCGGATGCTGTCCTTCAACGAAATCGGCCCCGCCGCGATGCTGAGCCGCGCGGTCGCCGGCGTCCGTCACGGCAAGTTCGTCGCCGCGCTTCCCGGCTCGCCTGACGCATGCCGCCTTGCGATGGAGAAGCTGCTCATTCCCGAGCTCGGACACATCACTTACCTGCTGAGCAAATGAAGCCGTGAAATTGTGAACCAGTTCACGATCAAACTGTTCGCCACGCTGCGCGAGCGCGCGCATGCGGCCGAGCTGACGCGCGAATTTCCCGACGGCACGACGGTCGGCGACATCTGGCGGCGGCTCGTCGTCGAATTTCCCGAGCTCGGCGGCCATCACGATTCCGTGGGCTTCGCCGTCAACCAGGAATATGTCGAAGGCGACTTCAAACCGCGCAAGGGCGACGAGATAGCATTCATCCCACCGGTCAGCGGCGGCGCTACGATACCCGCCTGCGTCGGCAAAATCACAATCGGCCGCAGTTCCATCGACGTGGCCACGCTCGAGCGCGAGGTCGCCGACCCTGCCGCCGGCGCGATCGTGTCGTTCACCGGCACGACTCGCCGCGACAACGCCGGCCGCGCCGTGCTTCGCCTCGAGTACGAAGCCTACGAGCCGATGGCGCTGTCCGAGATGCGCAAGCTCGCAATCGAAGCGGGCGCGCGATGGAAAATCACGCGCATCGCGATCGCACATCGCGTCGGCGTCGTCGAAATCGGCGAAACCTCGGTCGCGATAGCAGTCTCGGCACCACATCGCGCAGAAGCCTTCGATGCCTGCCGATTCGCGATCGACCGCCTGAAGGAAATCGTACCCATCTGGAAGAAGGAACATTTCGAAGGCGGCGAGATTTGGATCGGCTGCCAGACCTCGCATCCACCCGCGCTAGAATAAAGAATTGGGTAGTGTCTCAGTTTGAAATGAGGCGTCCTTCACAACGACGACGCGACCCACCCGCCGCCTCCGCGCTTCCGCTGATCACCCAAGTGAGGAGTAGCGACCATGCGTAAAGTCAGAACCGCGAGCTTCGTCAGCCTGGACGGCGTCATGCAGGCCCCGGGTGCGCCCGACGAGGACACGACCGGCGGGTTCGCCTTCGGCGGCTGGATCGTCAACTTCGCGCTGGACGGGCTGATGGCCGAGGCGATGGGCGAGGATTACGACCTGCTGCTGGGTCGCAGGACCTACGAGATCTTCGCCGCTTACTGGCCGTTCATGGACGACGAGATCGGTCGCAAGTTCAACGCCATCGACAAGTACGTCGCGGCCGGGCCCGAGACTCCCCTGACCTGGGCCGGCAGCCATCGGCTGGAAGGCGACCTGGCCGAGGCGGTGCGAGCGCTGAAGGCGACCGAGGGTCGCGACCTGCTGATCCAGGGATCGAGCGAGCTGATCCACACGCTGTTGGCCCACGACCTGATCGATCAGCTGACCTTGTTGACCTTCCCGGTGATCCTGGGCTCGGGCAAGCGGTTGTTCGACGACGGCTCGCAGCCCCGCGCATGGGCGCTGACAAAGACGCGGCAGTCCAGGACGGGGGTGGTGGTCAACACCTACGAAAGGACCGATCAGCCGCCGCCGACGGGCTCCTTCGGGCAGACGATACCCAGCGAAGCCGAGCTGGCGCGGCGCGTACGGTGGGCGCGGGAGGACTGCGCCTGACGGTTCATCGAAGGACTGCGAAAATTCAAACTGGGATACCACTAGAACGTGCCGCATCGCGGAACCCTCACCTAACCTCTCCCGTCAAATAACGGGCGAGGGATCAGAAAGGAGCATTGTTGACCCTTCGGACAGTTACCAGTTACAAAGGTAGGATGGCTTTGGGCGTTACTTCTGTCGAAAAAATCATTCTCGCTGAGCCGCGCGGATTTTGCGCTGGCGTCGATCGTGCGGTCGAGGCTGTGCGCAGCGCGCTGCGCTCCTACGGGCGCCCGCTCTACGTGCGTCATCAGATAGTGCACAACCGCTTCGTGCTCGAAGCGCTCGAACGCGAAGGCGCGATTTTCGTCGAGAGCCTCGACGAGGTGCCCACCGGCCAGCGCGTCATCTTCAGCGCGCACGGCGTCGCGCCCAGCGAATGGGACCGCGCCAAGGACCGCGCGCTCCGCGTCATCGACGCCACCTGCCCGCTCGTCACCAAGGTCCATCTCGAAGTCAAAAAATACGACGCCGAGGACCGCACCGTGATCCTCATCGGCCACGCCGGCCACGAAGAAGTGAAGGGCACGCTCGGCGTCGCCCCCGGCAAGGTGGTGCTCGTCGGCAGCGTCGCCGAGGCCCGCACCGTCGCCGTCGAGCATCCCGATCGAATCGCGGCCGTCACCCAGACGACGCTCAGCGTCGACGATACGCGCGACATAATGGAGACGCTGAAGGAGCGTTTCCCCTCGATGCAGGCGCCCAAGACCGACGACATTTGCTACGCGACGCAGAACCGCCAGAACGCCGTCAAGGAACTCGTGCAGGTGAGTGACGCCGTGCTGGTCGTAGGCTCCAAGCAGAGCTCGAACGCCAACCGGCTGGTCGAGGTCGCGCGGATGCGCGGCGCGCGCGCGTTCCTGGTCGATTCGATCGCCGACGTCGAACCCGCAATGCTCGAAGGGGTGCGCGCGCTCGGCCTGACTGCGAGCGCGTCGTCGCCGGAATGGCTGGTCGAGGAAATTATCGGCGCGTTCGCGCGCTCGGGCGCCGTAGTCGAGTTGCTGAGCGTCGCCAAAGAGCGCGTGCATTTCCCGCTGCCGATGCCGGCGGACTGAGCCGCGCCGCGATTTCCGCAAGCGCCCTCGCGCACGCGATCCATAGCGCGTTGCAACTTGACAATTCCGCGCGATTGCTTGCAGACTCATCCGGATTTCGCCGAACCGTGAGAGGAACCCTGATGCGTACAGCTATCGCGCGCGCGCTGCTAGTGCCGGTCCTGCTGGCAATCCCGTTGGTCAGCGGATGCCAGTCCGAGTCGAAGAAGCATCTCTATGCCGCTGAAGACCTGTTCGAAAAGCGCGATCTCGACGGCGCCAAAAAAGAACTCGAGTTGGCGATAAAAGCCGACCCCAACAATCTCGACGCGCACAAGTCGCTCGCGCATATAGACGAAGCGCTTGGCGATCAGGAAGGAGCCGCGAAGGAATATATGGCGGCGTCGGCGCTCGATCCCACCGATCAGAAACTGCTCGACCAGGCGCGGCTCTACAAGCAGCTCGAAGACATGGCGAATTCCTCGGGCCAGGCACTCGACAAGATTAAAGCCGGCAACGTCACCGACGGCGTCTCCCAGCTCAAGGACATCATCGTCACCACGCGGATTCCCGCGGCGCGCGAGAAGGCGGTGAACGCGCTCTCCGACGCGATTCCGATCATCGCAAAAGTCGGCGACCAGCAGCTGGCCGACAAGAAATACGCCGACGCCGTCGCCACCTACGAGCAGGGCATCCGCGCCGCGATGCTGCTGTCGCGGGCGCACAAGAGCGACACGCTTAGCCCCGACGCCGACCCGATGATGCAGAATATCAACGTGGCCGCCAAGGCCGCCGGCACGCCCGACGTGACCTTCAAGCTGTTCAACGACGTGATCGGCGACTACCCCGACGACAAGGTCGCCAACCTGCAACTGGCCGAGGTCTATCTCTCCAAGACTCCGCCCGACTACGATACGGCCGCCGACCTCGAAGAGCGCGGCGGCGCGCCCGACGATCAGGTGGCCAAGCTTCGCGCGATGGCCAAGAAGCATCGCAAGTGATCGGCGAGAGCGTTCCCGCTCGCGACTGAGATGAGCTGAGGCGATAATCTACGCCGATGCGCCGGCGCGGCTATATCGCGGTCGAGGGGCCCATCGGGGTTGGCAAAACGAGCCTCGCGCAGGCGCTCGCGCGCGAGTTGGGCGCGCGCCTGATGCTCGAGGACGCCGACAACAACCCGTTTCTGCCGCGCTTCTACGAAGATCCCGACAAGTACGCATTTCCCGCGCAGCTCTATTTCCTGCTCACCCGCCACAGCCAGCAGCGCGAGCTGAAACAGCAGGATCTCTTCAGCCAGGCGACGGTCGCCGACTACCTTTTTGCCAAGGATAAAATTTTCGCCTCGATGAATCTCGCGCCCGACGAGCTCAAGCTCTACGACAACGTCTACAAGCTGCTCGACGCCGAGATGGCGAAGCCCGACCTCGTTGTCTACGTGCGCGCGACCATCGAGGTGCTGGCCGAGCGTCTGCGCAAGCGCAACCGCGACTTCGAACGCCACATCAGCTTCGACTACCTCGAGCGCGTGTCGTCAGCCTACCGCGATTTCTTTTTCTACTACGACAAAGCGCCGCTACTGGTCGTAGACACCTCCGAAATCGACTTCGTAGCCAACCCCGAAGACCTCGGCGAATTGATCCGCGAAATAGACCGCGCCGGTCCCGGCACCCAATACTTCGTCCCCCGCAAGGGCTGACAGGCTTTCAGCTCGGGCTCCTCTCTGTCTCCTCGCCCTGTCAGGGCGAGGATGAAGGTGAGGGTCCTCATACAGCGCGCTACTGC
>JBEKLS010000016.1:0-50145 GCA_050010075.1 Binatus sp. (SeqCode)
GCGGCTGGCGCGGCGCTTGCCCAGTCCCCCATCGGAGGCCCTCTTGCTCCTATCGCTACCGATCCCGCGCGCGATGCGGCGTTGAAATCTTTTCTCCAGAAACACTTTAAGATTCCGAGCCCGGACTTAATCAAGCTCGGTCCCGCGGTCAAAGCGCCGATCGAAGGACTGTACGCGCGCCAAATCACCGTGAGCAACGAACAGGGACAGAGCGTCTCGACGACGGTGTTTTTCAACAAGGACGAGACCAAGGTTGTGCTCGGCCAGTATATCGACCTCAGCACCGAGCCCTGGGGTCGGGTCAATATGGGCGTCGCGACGCTGGATGACCGGGCTACGCAGGGACCAGCTGATGCGCCCGTGACGATTGTCGAGTTCGCCGACTTCGAATGCCCCTACTGCGCTCACGCGTTCAGCGTGCTCGAGGCGCTGGTCAGCACGAAGTACAAGAACAACGTGAAGGTGATTTTGGCAACCAGGGATCGATCGACGTGAAGAATATCCAGGATCACGTCGACAAGCTGGCGAAGGAGCAGAAACTCGACGTGCCTTCGTTGAACGCCTGCATGGAGAGCGCGCAGACCGAGGCACGCATCAAGCAGGATCAGCTCGACGGCAACTCGCTGCACGTCTCGTCGACGCCGACCTTCTTCGTCAACGGCATCCCGATGGTCGGGCTGCCCGACGGCAAGGTGATGGAATTCGTGATCGATTCGGAGCTTGCAAAGAAATCGCCGCAGGCTGCGGCCGCCAACTAGAACGGCGCCAGCACGAATCGAGGGCTCGCGATGGTCGTCACCATCTTCAAGCACCGCATGCAGCCCGGCGTCGACCGGGAATACGGAGCCGAGGTGTCGCGGCTGCTCGCGATCGCGCAGAAGATGCCCGGCTTCGCGTCGATCAAGGGCTACGCGGCGGACGACGGCGAGCAGCTAATCCTGATCGAGTTTGACAATGAGCAGGCGCTCGCAGCGTGGCGCGAGCATCCGGATCATCTGATCGCGCAGGAACTCGGACGCAGCAAGTACTACTCCGAGTACAAAATCCAGGTCTGCAACACGATCCGCGAGTACGGCTTCAAGGCTCCCGCCAAGTCCTGATTCAGTCTAATGGATAACGACTGGCTGCGGGCCGCCTGCCGCAGCTGAGGGCGGCGGCGGAATCTCGGCGGGCGCGCCGAGCAGCGCCAGCGATTCCATTACGTCCTGACGCTGCTGCGCGAACGGATGCGCCGCCAGGAAGCCGCGATAGGCGTCGATCGCACCCTGCTTGTCTCCCGCCTTCGCCAGCGTCCGCGCCATCCCGAGCTCGGCGTTCGACTGCTCGGGCCCGGGGTCCGCGGCCGCCTGCTGATAGGCGCCGGCCGCTTTCTTCCAGTCTTCCATCCGCTCGTAAGTCACTGCGAGGTTAGTCAGCGCGAGGCTGCGGAACATGGGATCGCGCTCTTCGGCCAAAAACGCGATCAGCGAATCGCGCGCATCGGATAAATCGCCGTCAGCGAGATATGCGCTCGCTAGGTAGAAGCGCGCGAGGCGCCCTAGCCTGCGTCCCGGTTCATCCTCGGCGAGCTGCTTGAATTGCGTCTCGGCCTGCTTGTTCTGGCCGGCATTGAGCGCCGTGATCGCATCGTAGAATTGCGTCGAGGCGAGATTGTCGCGGTGGCGTTCGTAGTAGTACACGCCCATTACGACTACTCCGACGACAACCACCACCGCGGTCGAGATAATCACCTGCGTAAGATTGTCGACCAGGAAGTCGCGCGCGTTTTCGACCAGCGTGGTGAACTCGTCGGGCGCCTTGAGTTCCTTTTGCGTTATTTTTCGGCGATGGGTAGTCGGCGGCATCGAATGCTCCCGCGGGCGCCGCCCGGCAGAGGATCAGCGGAGTCGGCGCGCTCGCGCCCTACATCTTGTATTTGAAATCTTCGGGCGACATCCGCTCGAGGATCTCGGACCACTTGTCGCGCGACACACCGGCGAGGTTCTGATCCGAAGTCTGCTGCTCGCCCTGGGATTCGTGCAGCTCGCTGCTCGCCTCGAGCACTTTCTTGGCAACGTAGATGGGCGACTTGGTGCGTAACGCAAGCGCGATAGCGTCGCTCGGGCGCGAATCGATTTCGAGCGCCTTGCCGTCGCGCGTCTTCACCTGGATTCGCGCGAAGTACGTGTTCTCGCGCAGCTCGGTTATCTCGGCCGACTCGACCGTGGCGCCAAACTCGGTCATCAGGTTGCGCAGCAGGTCATGCGTCATCGGGCGCTGCGGCTTGATGCCTTCGAGCTCGGTCGCCATCGCGGTGGCTTCGAGCGGACCGATCCAGATGTGCAGGTTGAGCTTGTTGTCGGGATCCTTCAGGACGACGATAGGCATTTTGGTTGAGGGGTCGAGCGTGATCCCGCCTACAATCATCAAAATGAAGTCTTCCCTGTGACCGGTCATAGAGAGGCTCTTCAACCTTTTCTCGTCAAGCGCGCGCGGTTTCTCGCTTAATCTTTGCGCATCGCCCCGAGAAAATATCTTGGCCCAAAGACGACGCGTGGTCAACCGAACAAGCTGCGCAGCCGCGGCGAACGGGTCTGTCAGCCTGCGACCAAACGATCGACGACGCGGTAAAGCTGGTTGAGATTGCGGCACTCTTCCACCAGATCGCAGTGCGGGGCGTAGCGATCCATCTCGCTGTCGCCGAAGCCCCAGGTATTGCGGCTCTCAGGATTTAGCCAGATCACTTTTTTGGCGCGCTGGCGGATTTCTCGCAAGCACCAATCGTGCGGGAGATTGTAATTGTTGCGCGCGTCGCCGAGCACGATGACGGTGGTGCGCTTGTTCACCGAGCCAATATGATCGGTCACGAAGTTGCGGAACGCGTAGCCGAAGTTCGAGTGGGCGTAGACGTTGATGATATCGCCCTTGAGCGCGACGTCGAGCGCTTCCTTGGCGTCATTGTTGCGGAAGCATTCGGTCACCTCGCCGATATCGGCGACGAAGATGAAGCTGCGCACGCGCGAGTAGAGATCCTGCAGCGAGTAGACGAACTGCAGCATGAAGCGCGACGCGTTGCGCACCGAATCCGAGACGTCGCACAGGATAACGACCTGCGGCCGCTCCTTCTTGCGCTTCTCGAAGCGCAGCTTGAACGGCACGCCGCCGTATTCGAGATTCTGGCGCAGCGTGCGCTTGATATCGAAGCGGCCCTTCTTCGAGCGCTTGCGCCGAACCGTGATGACGTTCTTGAGGCGCTGTGCGAGGCGCGTCACCGCCTCGTTCATCTTCTTGAGCTCGTCTTCGGTCAGGTAGTAGAAGCTCTTCTCGCCAATCTGGTTGAGGCGCTGATCTTCCTTCTGCTTGATATCGCGCTTCTCGCGCTCCATCCGCACGTAGCGGCGGATGATATCGTCGAGCGCCTTGAGCCGTCGCTCGAGGTACTCTTCCATTTTGGCTTTGAGCTCGGAGCCGATGTCCATCTTCTCGAGCTGCTCGCGCAGCTCCTTGATCTCGGCTTCTATTTTGTCGAGCCCGAGCTGGCGCGCGAGCGCGCGCGCGAAATAGTTCTCCTCGATAGTGCGCTCGATCCCTTGCAGCTTGACGGCGCGCGAGGCCTCGCGGATTTTCCGCTCCATCTCGCCCGAGTTGTTCTGCAGCAGCTGCTTGGCGAGCTCGGAAAGATTCTTGCCCTCTTTCTGGAGCATCTTCTCGACCTGATCCAGGAATTTCTGGAACTCCTGATCGGACATCGAGAGCGCGTCCTGCACCGCCTGGCTCGCCTGCTTGATAATCTCGCCGAGGCCGGAGAAGTAGATATCGAACAGCTCTTCGAAGACGGGCAACTCGCTCGCCCGCTTGACCATCGTGGCTCGCAGCGCGGCGCGGAACGCATCGCGCTCGCCAAGCCCGGTGACTTCGGAGGCGCTAAACGCGTCGAGCGTCTCGGCCAGCGAGACGCGCACGCCGTTCTCGCGCAGCAGATTCGCAAATTCGACCAGCTTTTCTTGCATGGTGTGCGGTGCCCTACCCTGCTATTCGCCGTATCGTCAGTTGAGGAGATCCTTGTCGCTGCCGGCTTCGGTGCCGCGGCGCGCGCGGACGCGGCGCACGTAGTCCTTGAGCTCTTCCTGCGCCTTGCGCACGTCGCCTTCGTACTTGACGATCGTGTCGAGCGTCTCGGTCACGAGTTCCTGATCGAGGCTGTTGACGTTGAGCAGCGTCAGCGCCTTGACCCAATCGAGCGTTTCGCTGATACCGGGCGTCTTCTTCAGATCGAGCTTGCGCAGCGACTGCACGACGGTCACGACTTCCTCGGCCAGCTTGCCGGCGGCCTCAGGCACCTTGAGCTTGACGATCGCGAGTTCCTGCGCGCGATCGGGAAAATCGATGTACAGATGCAGGCATCGGCGCTTGAGTGCGTCGGACATTTCACGCGCGTTGTTCGAGGTCAGCACGACCAGCGGAATATGCTTGGCCTTGAGCGTGCCGAGCTCGGGCACCGTGACCTGGAAGTCGGACAGCAGTTCGAGCAGGAACGCTTCGAACTCGGCGTCGGCCTTGTCGATCTCGTCGATCAGCAGGACCGACGGCTGCTCGCTGGAAATCGCCTTCAGCAGCGGGCGCGGCAGCACGAAGCGCTCGGAGAAAAATACTTCGTCCTGCGCGGCGATTCGGTCGACGGCCTCGGTCAGACCCTTGGCGCCGACCAGCACTTCGCTGATTTTGTCTTTGAGGATTTGAGTGTAGAGGAGCTGCTTGGCGTACTCCCATTCGTAGAGCGCCTTGCCCTCGTCGAGGCCCTCGTAACACTGGAGGCGAATCATGTCGAAGCCGAGCGAGGCGGCGAGGACCTTGGCCAGGTCGGTCTTGCCGACGCCGGCGGGCCCTTCGACCAGGATGGGCTTGCGCATTTCACTTGCCAGGTAGATGACGGTCGCGATTCGACGGCTGGCAATATAATTGTTCTTGGCGAATCGCTCGATTACGTCTTCGATCGATGAAAACATCAATCCTCCTCGATAGCGGAAGCCGAAGGGGCAAGCCCCGCGCGGATTAGTTTAAATATCACGGCGAGTTAAGGTGAGGAAACCCATGATGGACTGGTATGCGCGGGGCGGTCAGTCAGTGGCGATGCGGTAGCTGGGGTCGCAGACGAGGCGAGGAACCTAAGCGGGCGGAAGCGGCGGGCACGGCGGCCCGCCCCACTGGAGCTCGCAACCCGGCGGGCGGCCCGCCCCACTGGATCCCTATCCCCCTCTAAACCCTTCTAACAGGGACCAAGTCCCGCATCTTTCCTGGATACTGGGTGCAGGGGTCACCCCTGCTGAAACCCACCGCGGGTTTCACGTTTGATTCTTCAGATGTGTAGCTCTTCCCAGACCTGGTCGCCTCTGTCGAAGCGGTCGCGGGACAGCGCACTCGCGTCGAAGTTCCCGTACTTGCCTTTTGCTATCAGGTCGGCGAGCGCCTGACCTGCGCCGTAGGATTGCATTACGCCGCGGCCGCTGAAGGAATGCGCTTCGTAAATGCGTTTCGATGGATCGGCGCGGCCGACTATCGCGCTGCGGTCGGGGCTCACTTCGTACAGCCCGGACCATCCGGTGACGTGGCGCAGGCGTTCCATTGCGGACATCCGCGCGAACATCCGCGGCCAGATTTCGTTCAGGAAGAATGGCTCGCCGTCGTAGTTGAAATGGTAGCCGGGCGGTTCGTCGGGCGGCGAGTAGCCGGCAAGGATATGCGGGCCCTCGTTGTGGAAGTACACGCCGGAGGTGTCGACGATCATGCCGTAGTTGGCGAGGTTGGTCTCGCGATTGTCGACGATGCAGACCTGGCGGCGAATCGGCTCGGTCCAGTTGCGCAGGCCGAGCAGCTTCATCGCAGCCGGCGACCATGCACCACCGGCGATAACGATCGAGTCGGCGCTCAGCTCGAAGACGCGGCCGGTCTCGGCTTCGCCGGGCCCGTCCTGGGTCATCATGCGGACGAGGCCTTCGTCGGTGTGCGAGACGTCGGACTGCCAGCATTGCAGGAGCGCGCTCGAGGCGCCGGCGTCGATCGCGACGACGTAGGTGCGATCGAGAAACTGCGCGCCGAGCTTCAGCGCGCGAGCGCGATAGTGCTCCTTCAGCAGGTTCGGGTTGATGAGCCCGTCGTCGGGCGAAAAGGTCGCGCCGGCGATTCCGTCGAGCTTGTCGATTTCAGGGACGCGGCGAGTGACCTCGGCGGGCGTCAGCGCCTCGATCGGATGGCCGAGTTCGCGCTGGAGCGGGATATGATCGACGGCGCGCGCGAAAGTGTCGCCGTCGTAGAGCCAGAGATAGCCCTTCTGGCGAAAGGCGACTTCGTCGCGCACGCGCTGGTAGTACTCGATCGACGCGCGGCATAGCGCGATATTGACCCGCTGCCACCATGTGGCGCGCACGCCACCGGCATTCTTTTCGCTGGAGCTCAGGCGGCCGCTGAGATCGATATCGACGGCGAGCGTTTTGGGCCCGCGCTCGGCGAGCGCCATCGTGACTGAGCTGCCGACGATACCGGCGCCTATGACAATCACGTCGAACCGATCGCCTGCGTTCACGCTAGCGATTTTAGCAAAGTGGTTTAGTTGAGGATTGCGGACGGGTTAGATGGCAGTCGAATTCGTGAGGTGAGGCTGGATTTGGCAATGATTCGCTGGCGTTTCAGGAGAAATGTTTCACGTGAAACGTTTTTTAGTTCAGGAGAACGAAACGCGAATAGTGCTGATAGTAGCGGGATTAGAACTTCGCGGGCCACTTTCTCGCTGCGTGGAAGATTCGCAGGATTTCGATCGTGTCGCCGATAACTCGATATGGAACTATGTATGGCGTGCCGGCTACCACGAGCTCGCGGGTGCCGGGAACACGGCCGGGCCGGCCTGAGGCAGGATGTGTGGCAAGTCGTTCGACGGTCGTCGCGATGCGTTCTACTATTCGCGCAGCTGCCCGCGGGTCGTCACGCGCGATGTACTCGGCTTCCTCGTCGAGATTTTTGAGCGCGGCCTTAAGCCATCTTACGCGCACCGCGCCTCCACTTTCGCATCACGGCCTGGACTTCCTTTTCACTCGCGAAGTCGCCGGCGTCAGCTTCCTTGAGCGCGGTTTTGATCTCGGCGATTTGCCATTCGTTCAAATCGACGAAGGCGCGGATTGCTTCGGCTGCGACGTAAGACTTGGTGCGTTCCATCGCCTTGGCGAGTTTTTCGAGGCGGTTCTTGGTCTTGCGATCAACCCGGATAGTCATTACTTCCGACATGCTTGTATTGTGCTGTATACATTGGCGTACAGCAAGGATTGACGTAAGAAAGGCATCCCGGAATTTGGACCCACACCCGACGCACGGGGAATAGCGTCGGCCCCTCCCATACACGGAGATTCAAAAAAGGGCCCACATAAAGAAATCAGAAAACCCTTGTAGTTGTGAAAGATTATCCGATACAAACCTTACATTGTGCGAATCGCCGAGATCGATCGCGATTCCGGCCCCGCCATTTTCAATCACGGCTGATCCAAGAAAGACGTTGTCGGTGCTCGGGTCGTTGTCGCGAGCCTTGGACTTGGCGCTCAGCCGATCGGTGGCCGACTCGCCCACGTAGATTCCGCTCAGTTTGTTGTCGAACGACTCGACGTTGAAAAACTGATTCCCGCTCGACGAATCGATCCACAATCCGTAGCCGTTGTTGGTCTGCATCAGCGGAACGCCCTGCACGATCACGCCCGACGCATGCAGCAGCTCGAGGCCCGCCCCGCCGTTGTTCTCGCAAGCGGCGCTGAAGATGAACACGCCGTTGGCGCCTTTGACGAGTATTCCTTGCGCGGCATTGCCCAGAATACTTCCGCCGGTGTTCCCGCCGTTGAGCCATGCCGCATCGGCTTCTTCGTCGATGCCGACGCCGAAGCCTTGAATGGTCGCTTGCCCGAAGTTGAGTTCGACACCGGTCGAGCCTTTGGGAATTTTAATGCCTGCCGCCGTGACCGCCGACCCGCCGGGCCCGCTGAGGCTCACTCCGTCTGCGAGTGACAGGCTGACCGCCGGCGTGTCGATGTCGATGCAATCGACGGTGTTAGAAGTGCTCGTGAGCGATGCGTTCACGACGTAAAGCCCGGGAGTGGTGATAACGGCGCCGCATGCAGTAATCGGGGTGGACACAATGATCCCGGCTTTTTTCACATCGGCGGCGCCCGCCGCCGCTGCCAGCGCAAGCGTAATCACCGCGATTGCTGCCATCGAATGTTTGATTGAGTTCACGGTACTGCCCCCTGTTTGCCCATGCTTAGGCGAAACGCGGGATCGCTACAAGCGGTAGCATTTTGCAGACCGATTCGCGCTGCCTTATACCGGCAAAAAATTACGGGTCTTGCGCGGGGGAGCGGTGGGCTGCCAGTTTTGTAGGGATGTGCACGCTGGCGATTTACTTTCAGGCTACGCGCGATTGTCCGGTCGTGATTGCGGCAAATCGCGATGAATTTCTCGAGCGCCCTGCGGGCGACCCTACCGTCCTGCTCGAGCAGCCGCACGTGGTTGGCGGCAAGGATCTCAGGGCGGGCGGAACCTGGCTTGGAATCAGCGAGTACGGGATGGTGGCGGGGCTGCTGAATCGGCGCGCCGAGGACGGCGCTAATCCGCAGGCGCGATCGCGCGGGCTGCTGTGTCTCGACGCGCTGCGGCGGCGGACTGCGGCGGAAGCAGCGGAGTTCGCGGCGCATGAGCGCGGATCGGACTACAATCCGTTCAACCTGCTGATGGTTTCGCGGACCGAGGCTTTCGTTGCCTACAATCGCGGCGCGTCGATCGAGGTCGTCGCGCTCAAGCCGGGACTGCATCTGCTGTCAAATCTCGACGTCGACGATTTCGAGTGTCCGAAGATCAGTGCGTCGTACGGCAAGTTCGCGGAGCTGGGACGTCGGGCCGATTTTCAATGCGATCCGATCGGGCAGCGCGCGGCGCTGGGGGCGTTGCTGGCGGACCATAACACACAGCTTGATGCTCGCAGTGGCAGGCCGAATGCGCTGTGCCTGCATCTGGAGAATTACGGCACGCGGTCTTCGAGTTTGATTTTTATGCGCGGTGATAGGACGGAGATTGCGCACTATTTTGCGCCGGGGCCGCCGTGCGTGACGGCGTATGGGGCGGCGATGGTTCCGCGCGCGCGAAATGAAAAATAGACGCGAATGCCGGGAAGCGAAGACAAGGCATCACGGAATTTGGACCCTCGCCCGGCGCTTCGCGTCGGCCTCTCCCTGACAGGGAGAGGCTAGGATTCGCCGAAGTATGCGGCGATGCCGGTCAGGATGAAGCAGGCGATGGCGATTGAGGCGGAGGCCAGGAAAATCGAGGCGAGAAACGGCGGCTCGATCACGAAGAACAGGATGAAGCCCGCGACTACCGCGACGATGCTCGCGATTATCGCGAAAATCATGCTCACCGTGCGCAGTTGCGCCATCGCAAGTCTCCCGCGCCGCGGCCGCGCGACAAATCGCTTGACGCCGGGGCGCAGCCGAGTATACGCCGTGGGTTCATCGTATAGCGCGCCGCACGCGGTTCGATTGGGGGTTTTGAATTGATGCGCATTAGCCGCAGGCCGATTGCCATTGTGATTGTCGCGATTGTAGTTGCGGTTGCAAGCGCGGGTCCGGCGCGCGCGCAACTCGGTGAGTCGGGACTCGACTGGCAGCAGCGCTTCCTCGGAATTCTGCCGCTGGTCAAGCCGGATTTGAAAGACCCGGTGCTGGTGACGGTCAACGGCGCGCCGATAACGGCGGCGGAAATCGCCGACTACGCCGATACCGAAAAGCGATTGATCAACGCGACCACCACGGACGAGGAGAAGGCCGTATTTCGCGACGCGAGCGAGAATCTGATCAACCGGGAACTCCTGCTGCAGGAAGCTCAGCGGCGCAAGATAACGATTCCCGACGGTGAAGTGGCGCAACGTGCGCGTGAGTTCCAGGTGGCCGGTGCGGAAGGCCAAACGGTGACGACCGCGACCAGCGCGCCGGACGCGCTGCTGATGAACGCGGTGCGCGGCACGATGGAAATCGAGAAGATGCTCGACGACGAGTTCCGCGCGCATCATGTGCAGCCGACCGACGCGCAGATCACGGATTACTACAATGAGCATCGCGATCTGTTCGTGAAGGATCCCGGCGAGGTGCAGATAGCGCATATCGCGGTGAAGATCCCGCCCAACGCGACCGACGCGCAGAAGAAGGCAGCCGAGGCGAAGATCGTCAAGCTGTACAAGGAGGCGCAGAAGGCCAAGGACTTCGCCGCGTTCGCCAAGGCGAATTCCGAGGACCCCGAATCGGCGGCCAAGGGCGGCGACCTCGGCTACTTTCGGCCCGGGCAGTTGCCGCCGATCGTGGACAAGATGGTTTTCACGACGCCGGTTGGGCACTTCACCGAGATCGTGCAGTCGAATCTCGGCTACAGTTTTATCAAGGTGACGGCGCGGCGCGGTGAGACGGTCTCGCCGCTGCCCGAGGTGAAGGCGAAGATCGCGATGTTCCTGCTCGACGAGAACGAGGACACGGTGGTGAAGGCGCTGATCAAGAAGATCGCGAAGGGCGCGAAGATAGAGTTCAAGAATCCGCCGACCGAGAGTGCTTCCAAGGGTGAGCCTGCGGCGAGTGAGCCTGCTGCGAGCGAGCCGGTGCAGGGGGATAGCGAGCCCGTGCAGGGTGAGCAACCTAACCCCTAACCCCTTCCCCTGGTGGAAGGGGAACCAGATTTAAGGAACCCCCTTCCCGCACGGGAAGGGGACTGCCTCGTTAGACGAGGAGGCGGCCGGCTTCGAAGTTCAGGATTGCGCCGGTGGCGAAGTCGGTCGCTTCGCAGAAGAACATCACGGCGCGGGCTACGTCTTCCGGCGAGCCCATCTTTTTTGTCAGCGTGCGACTTACCATCCGCTCGATTTCGGCCTCGGTGTATTCCTCGGGCGGCATCACCATGCCCAATGCGATGCAGTTGACCTGGACCTCGGGCGCCAGCTCTTTGGCGAGCGCCCGAGTGAGGCCGATCAGCCCGCTCTTCGAGACTGAATACGGCAGGTAGTCCTTGTAGGGGCGGATGCCGGCCCAGTCGCCGAGGTTCACGATTTTCCCGGCGCCCTGACGGCGCATCGCGACGCCCGCGAACTTTGACAGAAAGAACGGCGCCTTGAGGTTGGTGTCGAGGTTCGCGTCCCAGTCGTGCTCGGTGATTTCGTCGAGCGGCGTGGGACCGAAGATCGAAGCGGAGTTCACGAGAACGTCGATGCGGCCGAAGGCGTCGAGAACGTCTGCGACCATCTGCTCGATCTCGGCGACGTGCTCGAGGTTGGCGCGGAAGGCCTGCGCCCGGCGCTGCTTGCTTGCGATCTCGGCGACAACGGCTTCGGCCTCGGCGTGCGAGTTGTGATAGTGAACCGCGACTGACGCGCCATGGTCGGCGAACTTCAGCGCTATTGCGCGTCCGACGCGGCGGCCGGCGCCGGTGACGATCGCGATTTTTCCGTTGAGATTCATGTTGGGGCCTTACTGCGCGCGACCTAACCCCTAACCCCTTCCCCTGGTGGAAGGGGGACCTGATAGCCAAAAAAAGAAAGGACGGGTCAGCCCTTGATTGATGCGTGGATTGCTTTTACCAGCGCTAAGTTGTCGGAGTGGCCGGTCTTCGACGCCGTTATGTGCGCTTGCAGCGGGCGGCCTAGCAGGTAGAGATCGCCGATCAGGTCGAGGACCTTGTGGCGCGCGAACTCGTCGGGGAAGCGCAGCGTCGTGTTCACGACTTTCTCGTCGTCGACCAGGATGGCGTTGTCGATGCGCGCGCCGCTGCCGAGGCCGAGCTGCGCGAGCTTGCGAAACTCCCAGACGAAGCCGAAGGTGCGCGCCGGTGCGATCTCGCTCGTGTAGGCGGCAGGCGAAGCCAGCTCGAAATGTAATTGCTGAACACCGATCGGTTTCGGGTAATCCAGCCTGTAGTCGATTATGAGATGGCTGGCGGGCTCGGCCTTGATGAACTCGAGACCCTCGCCTTCCTCGCCGATCACGATCTTGCGCTTGACCTTGATCGGCTCGACGGTGGCGTCCTGCTCGGTCAATCCGGCTTCGCCCAGCTGCTTGCAGAACTCGAGCGCGGAGCCGTCGAGCGCCGGCACTTCGTCGTCAGTCTTGATGAGCAGGTTGCTGATGCCGAACGCATGCAGCGCGGACAGCAGATGCTCGACGGTGCGGACCGAGCGGCTGCCGCTGGTAAGCGTGGTGTTATAGCCGGTGTCGGTGACGTTCTCGAAGCGGACGGGAATCGCAGTCTCGTCGGCGAGCGAGGTGAACACGATGCCGAAGCCCGCGGGCGCGGGATGCAGGATGACGCCCGTCTTGAGTCCGGTGTGAAGCCCCTGCCCGCCCATCACGATCGAGCGCGCAACGGTTCGCTGCGGAGTCGCACCCGCGCGAATCGCCTTGCGGCCGGCGGCGCGAACCTCGGCGCTCATGCCGCGCGCGCTGGCCGGGTCGGGCCCGGCGGAATCACCCTCGAGCGCGCGGGCGATCGAGGCGAGCAATCCGCTAACCGAGAACGGCTTCTGGATGAAATCGGCGGCGCCGAGCTTGGTCGCGGCGACTGCGCTCTGAATATTGGCGTGGCCCGAAATCATTATCACCGGCACGCGCGGCTGCTCGGATTTGATTCGGCGCAGCAGCTCGATGCCGTCCATCTCGGGCATCCAGACGTCGAGCAGAACTATTGCGGGACTCTCGCGCGCGATAAGGTCAATCACGCCAGGCGCGTCGCCGGTGTCGACGACGCGAAAGCCCTCGTCGCTTAAAATTCCACGCAATGAAGACCTGATCCGCTCCTCATCATCCACCACCAGCACGGTTTCATTCACGTCAGATTTTCTCCGGAAATCGCGTTACGTCGTAGCGCGTCGAAAGGGGTCGCATCAGCCGGTCGCTTTTGCGAATTGTAGTAGTTTTACAGGAAATTCGAGCACAAATCTACTTCCGCGCGGACGGTTGTCGGTCACGCGGACGAAGCCATGATGGTCGGTGACGACGGCGGAAACGATCGCGAGACCAAGGCCGGTGCCGCCCTTTTTGCCCGAATAGTACGGCTCGAAAATGCGGGTGCGGAGCCGCGGGTCGATGCCGGGGCCATTGTCGGCGACTTCCAGCGTCACGATCGAGTTGTCGGGCCGCCGATGACTGCTCACCTCGATCTTGGGACCGGCGCCGTTATGACCGATGGTGGTGACGGCGGCCACCGCGTTGTCGAGCAGGTTGACCAGCGCGCGCTTGAGCGCTTCGCGATCGATCGGGATGAGCGGAATCGCCGGGTCGAGCGCGAGCACGAATTCCACGTTGGGATTGGCCTCGCGGAAATTCGCCACCGTCTCGCCGGCGAGCGCGTTGATGTCGCCGGGCACCGGATTCAGATGAGGCATCCGCGCGAACGCCGAGAACTCGTTCACCAGCCGCTTGAGATCTTCGACCTCGCCGATGATCGTGCGGGTGCATTCCTCGACCAGCGTCGCTTCGATGCCGGGACGCGCGGCGAGCTGGCGCCGCAGCCGCTCGGCCGAGAGCTGAATCGGAGTGAGCGGATTTTTTATCTCGTGCGCGATTCGGCGCGCGACCTCGCGCCACGCCTCCATCCGCTCGACCTTCGCAATCTGGCTGACGTCCTCGAAGAACAGCACCGTTCCGGCCGGCTCGCCGGGAGTGTCGCCGAGCGGACTCGCGGTCATCATCAGCTCGGTCTCGCTGCCTGCGACTTCAAGCTTGACGGTCGAGCGCGCATCGCGCGGGCGCGTGGCGAAAGCGAACACGTCGTCGAGCACACGCGCGAGCGCGGGCTGGAAGGCGCCCTGGTAGTTGCGGCCGATGACGGCGGCGGCGCTCAGGTCGAGCAGGCGCTCGGCGCATGGATTGATCGTGGTGATCACGCCCTCGTGATCGAGGCCGACGACGCCCGCGGACACGTTGCGCAGCAGGGTCTCGGTGTACTGGCGGCGGCGCTCGAGCTCGGCGGCGGAGGCGCGCAGATCGGCGGTCATCTGGTTGAAGGAATCGACCAGCTGCCCGATTTCGTCGTCGCCGACGGCGGGGATGCGGAAGTTGAGATCGCCGCCGGCAATCGCCTGTGTCCCGCGCGCGAGCAGCTTGATCGGGCCGGTGATTCCGCGCGAGAGAAATATTCCGAACCAGCTCGCCAGCGTGACGACCACCAGGCCGATCAGCACCAGCGTCAGCAGGTAGCTGTTCATGATGGGCTCGCGCAGAATTCGGAGCTGGAAATAGTCCTCGGAGCCACGCGAAATGTTGGTTGCGCGAGTCGCGAGGCTCTGCGGCAGGTAGTAATCGACCAGCACCGCGCCGAGCACGTTGTCGGTATCGCTCGAGAGGTAGATCGGCGCGGAGCCGCGGATCACGTCGGCATTGCCGAGGCGGTCAGTGCGCGTGAGCGCCTGTCCCTTCAAGGTTTGCGAGATGATCGGCGAATCAGGCGACGCGCCGATGCCGGTGGGAGTCTTGGGGCTGATATCGATGAGCAGCAGCTTGCGATCGGCGGAGAAGACCTCGATGGTGCCGAGGTTGTACTCCTCCTGGCGCCGGTTGATGAACGCCTTGAGCTCGTCGCGCTTTTGCGGCGCGAGCAGGCCCTGCGCGGAGATCTGCTCGGCCAGCACTCGCGCGAAATGCGACGCGTTGTTGGCCGAGTTCAGGTAGTAGGTCTTCGCGATTTCGAGCGAGTCGTTGAGAATACGTTCGTACTCGGGGTTGAACCAGCTGTTGATGTCGGCGTGCAGGAAGACGCCCGATACGTAGAGCAGGAACGCGCTCGGGATCAGCGCGACTGCGATGAATCCAGCGACGAGCCGGACCTGGAATTTCGACCCGATCAACCCGCGGCGGCGCTCGAAGATAACCTTGGCGAGATTGCGGCCGACCAGGAACAGCATCAAGCCGAGCAGCAGAAAGCTCAGGTTGAAGAGCGAGATAACGGCGAGATTTGAAACCAGCGAAGTGTGACGCGTGAGCGGCGGCAGCTCGGTCTGCGCGAGCACGAAGGCGACGAGCGTCGCGCCAGCCACGCCGACGGCGATCAGCTCACGGCGGCGCCGCTTGCGCTCTGCAAGCCGATGCGGGCTTACGGATTTTTCTGCTGCCAATTCGTCAACGCCTCATCAGCGAGAACAGCAGGGTTAAGGCGACGCTTATAAGGATGGAGGTGGCGATCGGAAAATAGAAGCTGAAGTTTCCGCGCCGGATGTAGATGTCGCCGGGCAATTTGCCGATGTAGGGCACCGACGAGAATCCCCACAGCGCGAGGCCTACGAGCGCAATCGCGAGACCGGCGAAGACCAGGCTTTTTCCTATCGGCGCCATCGAGAAGCTGACCCCGCACCGATTGTACAAGACGGACAGGGTTCGCAATACCCGATCTATGGCCGGTTTCGGCCAGTCGCGGAGGCTCTAGCCGCGGCCCTTCGTGACGCGCAGGCCGTCCATCAGCAGACGCCACAGCTCGTTGTACGTCGCGTCGATTGCAGGGTCGGTCCACTCCGCGGCGTGAGCCGGGTGATGAAAGCGGGACGTGGCGAACAGCACGGCGCGGCCGGCAGCCACAGGGTTCACGCTGCGGAACGTACCTTCCTTCACACCAGATCGGATGATCGTCGCGGCCAGTCCGACCAACTCGTCGACATGCGCAGCAGCGACGGACTGGGCGTCGGCGGCGAGCGTCCGATAGGCGGCGAACAGCTCCGGGTCTTCAGTAGCCCGGCGGCGCTTGACGGCGATCAGCGCGTCGAACAGCTGGCGCAATCGCTTCGGGGCCGGCCCCCGCATCGCGGCGATAGCCCGCAGCGGAGGCATCGTCGCCTCGGCCCACCGGCCGACTACCCGGTCTCGCAGATCGGCCTTGGTCGCCACGTGCCGGTAGACGGCCGCGTGGCTCACTCCCAGCGCGCGGGCCACATCCACCACGTTCGCCTTGGCCGGGCCGAACCGCCGGATGACGTCCTCGGCGGTGGCCAGGATGCGATCGCGCGTGAGCGGGATATCGGCGGTGGGCGTGGGGATCTGTCGACGCGCCGGAGAAACCATTGTACTCAATGCGCCACGGGCGTCGCGGCGGCGGCGATCCCATCCAGCTCTGTCAGGATTTGCGGCGACAGCCTCAAATCACCGGCGGCCAAATTCTCGCGAAGGTGGGCGACCGACGACGTGCCGGGGATCAGCAGGATGTTGCGCGAGCGCCGCAGCAGCCATGCGAGCGCGACCTGCATCGGCGTGGCGCCGAGGCGGCTCGCGACGGACGACAGCGTCGAGGACTGCAGGGGAGAGAAACCGCCGAGCGGGAAGAACGGCACGTACGCGATACCCTGCCGGGCCAGGTCGTCGATCAGGGCGTCGTCGTTGCGGTAGACGAGGTTGTAGTTGTTCTGCACGCAGACGACGCTGGTGATCGCCTGCGCCTCGGCCACCTGCGCGGCAGTCGCGTTGCTCAGGCCGATATGGCGAATCAATCCCTTGCGCTGCAGCTCGGCCAGGACAGTCACCTGCTCGGCGATCGACCCCTCTTCGGGGCCGTGGCCCGCGCCCATCACGCGGTAGTTCACGACGTCGAGCGCGTCGAGGCCGAGGTTGCGGAGGTTGTCGTGGACGCCGGCGGTCAGCTCCGCGGGTGAAATGGCCGGCTGCCACGACGTGTCGGGCGGGCGGCGCGCGCCGAGTTTGGTGACGATCACGAGCTCGGCCGGGTACGGATGCAACGCCCGCCGGATGATCTGATTGGTGACGTGCGGGCCGTAGTAGTCGGAGGTGTCGATATGGTTGACGCCCGCCGCGATGGCCTCGCGCAGCACGGCGACTGCCTCATCCGGGTCCCTGGGAAGTCCCCAGACCCCGGGGCCGGCCAGCTGCATCGCGCCGTAACCGACTCGTTGAACCGTCGATGAAGTGCCGGGAAACGTAAACCCGCCACCAAGCATGGCTTCGCTCATCGTGTTGCTCCTTTCCAGTGCTGACAGGAGCAACTGTACCCGATTAAGTTACAGGAATCAAATATTGTAACTTATAATCCGTAAAAGCGCCGGACCGGCGAGCCCGTCCTCTCCCGAAGCGAGAGATATAGGACTGCGGCGTCAGGCGTGCGCGTGGGCGTGCGATTTGGCGCCCGCGGCCTCGCGCGCGGCGTTCGTCTCCTTGATTATTTTCTCCGCGACAGGCGCAGGAGCTTCTTCATAGTGAGAAAAGTGCTGCTCGAACGAGCCGCGGCCCGACGTGATCGAGCGCAGGTCCGGCGCGTACTTAAGCACTTCCGACATCGGCACCTGCGCCTTGATCACCTGGCCGTTGCCCTTGCTGTCCATGCCGAGGACTTTGCCGCGGCGCGAATTAAGATCGCCAATCACGTCGCCCATGCATTCGTCGGGACACGCGACTTCGATCGCGACGATCGGTTCGAGGATGATCGGGCGCGCCTTTTCCAGCGCCGCCTTGAAGCCCATCGAGGCCGCTATCTGAAACGCCATGTCCGACGAATCAACATCGTGATAACTGCCGTCGAACACCGTCACCCTGACGTCGACCATCGGATAGCCGGCCAGGAAACCGTCGATCAGCGTATTGCGCACGCCCTTCTCCACCGACGGAATGAAGTTGCGCGGGATGACGCCGCCGACGATGTTGTCGACGAATTCGAAGCCCTTGCCGCGCGGCATCGGCTCGATCTTCAGCCAGCAATCGCCGTATTGCCCGCGGCCGCCCGACTGGCGCTTGTACTTGCCCTGCGCTTCGGCGCGTCCCTTAACGGTCTCCTTGTAGGGAACCTTGGGCGCCTGCAACTCGACGTCGACGTTGAACTTCCGGCGCAGCTTCTCGACCGTGATCTCGATATGCATCTGGCCGGTGCCCGACAGGATGATGTCGTGGGTCTGCGGATCGCGATGCATCTCGAGCGCGAGGTCCTCCTCGATCAGCTTCTGCAGCGCGCCCGAAGATTTCTCCTCGTCGCCCTTGGTCCTGGGACGAATCGCGAAAGAAATCACGCCCGTGGGACGCGTCAGCGGCGGCATCACGAGCACCGGCGCCTTCTCGTCGCATAGCGTGTCGCCGGTGGTAGTGTCCTTGAGCTTGGCGACGGCGACGATTTCGCCGGCGATCGCGCTGGCAATCGGCGACTGCTTCTTGCCCTCGAGCCGCAGCAACTGGCCGAAGCGCTCCTTGGTTTCGCGCGTCGAGTTGAGGATGCCGGCGTCGCTTTGCGCGCGGCCCGAAATAATGCGGAAGATCGAGAGCTTGCCGGCGAACGGATCGATCATCGTCTTGAACACCAGCGCGGCGAACGGCGCCGCCGGATCGGCGGGACGGCTCACAGGCTCGCCGCTGGTGGGATTCTGGCACTCGACGGGCGGGCGCTCGCTGGGCGAAGGCAGGAACGTCGTGACGGCGTCGAGCAGCGGCGCGATGCCAATATTCTTCGCGCCCGATCCGCAGAACACCGGCGTGATTTTGCGATCGACCACGGCAGCATGCAGCGCCGCGCGAACTTCCGCGTCATCGAGAGTCCCCTGCTCCAGATATTTTTCGAGCAGCGCGTCGTCGGTCTCGGCGACCGCCTCGAACAGCGCGGTGCGCGCGGCTTCCGCCTGGGTTTTCAGATCGGCGGACAGTTCCTCTTCCTTGAATTTGCCGCTGGTGTCGGCGTAAATGAGCGCTTTCATCGCGAGCACGTCGACGACGCCCTTGAAGCCGAGCTCCTCGCCGATTGGAATCGTCAACGCGACCGCGCGCGCGCCCAGCACCTTCTCGAGATCCTTCATCGCCGCGTCGAAGCTGGTGCGCTCGCGATCGAGGCGCGACACGAAGGCGATTCGCGGCAGCTTGAGGTCCTCGGTCGCGGCCCAGATTTTTTCCGATTCAACCTTGGTGTCGGCGCCGGGACTTATCAGCATCACGACGCCGTCCACCGCGCGCAGCGTCGTCAGTGTCTCGGGCAGAAAGGCGGTGTAGCCGGGCGTGTCGGCGAAAATAACTTCGGTCTTTTTCCAGTTGAGATGATTGAAGGCGGAGCTGATCGAAATGTGATGCTTGGTTTCTTCGGGCTCGAAGTCCATCGCGGCTGAGCCGTCGTCGGGGCGCCCCAGTCTCGGCGCCGCGCCCGCCGTGAAGAGCATCGCATCGGCGGCCTGCGTCTTGCCGGTTCCACCCTGGCCCACGAGTGCGATTGTCCGAAGCCTTCCGATTTCCTCCACTGCCATGGAGACACCTCTCAGCTTGCCCGCCGGGACCAGCGCCGATTTCAGAGCGCCGCGCCCCGATCGATGCAGTTATTTCGTGTCGTTCACATAAACCTACTCGTACGCCCCCTCCACGCTCACCTCACCCGCGACAATTCGCTCGACGCGGTCTCCGATGTCTAGCAGCAGTGCACCCGTCGCGTCGATTCCTTTCACCACACCCGACCGGCGCCGCCCGCCGTCCACAATCGCGATGCGCCTGCCGGTCAAGGCCGAGAAGCGCTCCCACGCCGGGCGGACCGCGTCGAAGCCGCGCGTCAGAGTTTCCATATAGCGGGAGTCGAGCAGATTAAAAAGCGAATCGGCGATGGCAATCCGGTCGCATGCATGGCCGGTCGCGATGCGCATCGAGGTCGCCTTGTCGCGCAGGTCGGGCGGGATGTCGTCGGCGGCGAGATTGATATTGAGGCCGATGCCGAGCAGCACGCAGTCGAGGTTCTGGCGCGCGTCGGTCACCGCCTCGGCGATGATGCCGCCGGCTTTGCGTCCGCGCAGCCACACGTCGTTGGGCCATTTGAGCGCGACGATTCCCGGCGCCTCGCGCTCGAGCGCCTCGGCCGCGGCGACGCCTGCGACCAGGCTCATGCGCGAAACATCGGAGAGCGGAATCGGCGGGCGCAGAATTATCGTCGTGTAGAGGTTGACGCCGGACGGCGAATGCCATGTGCGGCCCATCCTGCCGCGCCCCGCGGTCTGCTGCTCGGCGATTACGAGCGTGCCCTGGTCGGCGCCGCTGGCAGCCAGCTCGCGCGCAGCTTCCTGGGTTGAATCAATCTCGTCGAAATAATGAATTCGCCAGCCGATGCGGCCGGGCGCGCCTCGTTCAATTGCAAGATAAGGATTTTGAGGCATTACTTTATGTTCTCACCAGCGCCCGCCGGCGCTTCTCGCATCGGGCGCGCGCGGCGCCCGCTAATCAGACCGCGTCAATTCTCATGCTGATATCCAGAAAACGCGCCGAATGCGTCAACGCGCCGACTGAAATCAAGTCGGCGCCGGCCTCCGCGATGGCGCGAACGGTCTCGAGCGTCACGCCGCCGGAAACTTCAAGCAGAACATCAGATCCCGCCAGCGCGCGCGCCTTGCGGATGTTGTCGAGCGTCATGTTGTCGAGCAGGATCGCGTCGGCGCCGACTTTAAGTGCCTCTTCAACCTGTGCGAGCGTCTCGCATTCGATTTCGATTTTGAGCGTATGCGGAGCGACCCGGCGCGCACCTTCAATTGCCTTCGTCACCGAGCCAGCCGCAGCGATGTGGTTCTCCTTGATCAGCACGCCGCTGTCCAGGCCGAGGCGATGGTTGTGCCCGCCGCCGACGCGCACCGCGTACTTCTCGACGACGCGCAGACCGGGATGAGTCTTGCGCGTGTCGATGATCTTGGCGCGAGTGCCCGCGACCTTATCGACGTAGGCGCGGGTCGTGGTCGCGATACCTGAGAGCAACTGCACGAAGTTGAGCGCGGTGCGCTCGCCTATCAGCAATCCCGCGAGCTTGCCTCCGACTTCGGCGAGCACGTCGCCGGCCTTCAACTCGGCGCCTTCAGGCTTGAGCGTGACGACTCGCGGCGCGGCACCCGCCTGTCGCATCACAGGTTCAAGGAGGACACCGCCGGCCAGAATCATGCGAGGTTCCTTCACCGTAATCCTCGCGCGCCCCATCGCGCCCGTCGCAACAGTCGCAGCCGTAGTGATATCGCCCTGCCCCACGTCCTCAGCAAGCGCCCGCTTGATGAGTTCAGTGGGATCGAATTGCTTGAACAGTTCCATGGCTACTTGCGATTCGACTCGCTGATCAAAGCGCTTGAGCCGTGGTTGGGGGTGCATCGGCTTGCGTCGAGAAAAATCCGGGGTCCCTCGGCTACGCTCGGGATGACACAAAAAACGAACGACAGCGCTGATTTCATGCGCGTTCTTCTAGTTGCTTGAGTTGTTCGCTCAGCAGCTTTCGTTGTGCTTGCAGGCCTTCGAATCTCTGCGCCACTTCGACTCGGGTTTCGGGATCTGCTTTCGTCATGAAGCGCGAGTCGTTCAGACGAGCTTCATGCTGGGCCGCATGCTTGCCGACTTCGTCGAGTTGCTTCTGCAGCTTCTGGCGCGCGACCTGGAAGTCATAACCGTCGGGCGCATCGACGCCGACATCTGCCCACGCGAGGTGCGAAAATACTGCGCGGTCGCCTGACGCATCGACGTTCAAAGCCTCAAGTTTCGCGAGTGTCATCGCGTAAGGACGCCAAGTCTCGAGCTCTTTCGCGTCTGTGGCGTCTCCCACTTTGATTGCCGCGGTGACGCGCTGACCCGGATGCCATCCGAGCAGCGAACGCAGCGAGTTGATCGCCTCGGTCGCCTCGATGCAGTGGTTCATCGCGAGTTCTTCTGCGGCTGACAGCTGATTCGTCGCCGACGGCTCGGGATACTTCGCGATTGGTAGATGCGCCGCGAGATTTGGCTCATCGATGTACGGGCGAATCACCTGCCAGATTTCTTCGGACACGAACGGCATGAACGGGTGCAGCAGGCGCAGCATTTTGTCGAATACGTCGATGAGCACCCATCGCGCGGCGGCCTGGCGCTCGCCGCCGGCCTTGAGCGACTCTTTCGATAGCTCGATGTACCAATCACAGAACTCGTGCCAGATGAACTGGTAGAGCTTCATCGCCGCGACGTTGAATTCATACGCGTCGATCGAGCTGCTTACTTCGCGAATCGTGTCGTCGAGGCGCGACAGAATCCATCGCTCAGCCAATCCGAGCTTTGCGATTTCGACCTTCGCCAGCGGCTGATCGGCGCCTTCGAGATTCATCATCACGAAGCGGGCCGCGTTCCAGATTTTGTTGGCGAACGCGCGCGAGGCCGCGAACCTGTCGTGCGACAGGATTACGTCGCGACCTTGGGCGGCCAGTTGCGCCAGCGTGAAGCGCACCGCGTCGGCGCCGTATTGATTCATCAAATCGAGCGGGTCAACCACGTTGCCCTTCGATTTGGTCATCTTCTTGCCGAGTTCGTCGCGCACCAGCGGCGTGATGTACACGTCCTTGAACGGGACTTTGTCGGTGAACTCGAGCCCGAACATCATCATGCGCGCGACCCAGAAAAAAATTATGTCGAACCCGGTCAGCAGCAGGCTGGTCGGGTAGTAGCGCGCGAAATCGGCGGTGTTCTCGGGCCAGCCGAGCGTGGACATCGGCCACAGGCCGGAGCTGAACCAGGTGTCGAGCACGTCGTCGTCCTGCACGATGTCGGAGCCGTCGCACTCGGGGCATCGCGAAGGCCGTTCGGCGGCGACGATCAGATGGTCGCATCGGACGCATCGATAGGCAGGAATCCGATGGCCCCACCATAACTGGCGCGAGATACACCAGTCGTGGATGTTCTCGAGCCAATTGAAAAAAGTGTTCTCCCAGAACTTCGGATGAAAAGTCGTGTCGCCCTTGCGCACGGCCTCGATCGCGCGATCGGCCATCGCGCGCATGCTCAGGAACCACTGCTCGGAGATCATCGGCTCGACGATGCTGTCGCATCGCGAGCATACGCCGACCGCGTGCTTGTGCGGTTCGATCTTTTCGAGCAGGCCCGCGAGCTCGAGGTCCATGACGATTTGCTTGCGCGCATCCTCGCGCGACAGACCGCGATATGCGCCCGCGTTTTCGTTCATGTGCGCGGTGCCATCGAGCACCGAGATCGCGTCGAGGCCGTGACGCTTGCCGAGGTCGAAGTCCACCGGGTCGTGCGCGGGTGTGACTTTCAGCGCGCCGGTGCCGAATTCGCGATCGATCGCCGCGTCCGCGATGATCGGTATCTCGCGCCCCACCAGCGGCAGCCGAATCAGCTTGCCGACGTACGGCTTGTAGCGCTCGTCGTCGGGATTCACCGCGACTGCAGTGTCACCGAGCATCGTCTCGGGCCGCGTCGTTGCGATTGTGAGCGAGCCGGTGTCGTCCGCGAGCGGATAGCGGATGTACCAGAGACTGCCTTGCACATCTTTGTGATCGACTTCGAGATCCGACAACGCCGTCTCGCATCGCGGGCACCAGTTGATAAGCCGCTTGGCGCGATAGATGAGCTTCTTGTTGTAGAGGTCCACGAAAACTTTCGTCACCGCGCTCGACAGTCCCGCGTCGAGGGTGAAGCGCTCGCGGCTCCAGTCGCATGACGCGCCGAGCCTGCGCAACTGGTTCATGATGCGGTTGCCGTAGGTCTCGCGCCATTGCCAGACGCGCTCGACGAAGGCGTCGCGGCCCATCGTGTGCCGGTCCTTGCCTTCTTTCGCGAGATCCTTCTCGACCGCGTTCTGCGTTGCGATGCCCGCGTGATCGGTGCCGGGCAGCCACAGCGTGTTGTACCCCTGCATCCGGCGCGTACGCACGATGATGTCCTGCAGCGAGACGTTGAGCGCGTGGCCGAGATGGAGCTGGCCGGTGACGTTCGGCGGCGGGATAACGACCGAGAAGACTTTGCCCTCGCGCGCGGGATCGGCCTTGAAGTAGCCGAGGTCGATCCACTTCTGAAACCATCGTTCTTCAGCGGCTTTCGAGTCGAATGTCTTGGGCAAGTCCATCGTGAATTATCCTGCGCGATGCGGCGAAAAAAGGGCGCCGCGCGCCCTTCGCTCAAATCATATTGTCCTGCCCGCCGCCTCTCAAGCGAGGGCTTCCGCGCCAATCCACCGCCGCCGTTACACAGCTTGTAAAGTCGCTCCGCTTGATAATATCGTGCGCATGCTTGGGGCTAATGGGGATGTACTGAATTCGACTCGCGAGGGGAATGTCTATGAGTGACGCGTTTCGGAAACTGGGGATAGCGGCGGCGTTGGGGACGTTGCTGCTGGCGGGCGGAATTTCGGGCTGCAGCTCGATGTCCAGCGACCACGTCGATTGCAACGTGGTGAAGCTGCAAGCGGAATCGGGCCGCTCCGATGCCGAGATAGCGTCGGCGGTCGGCGGCAGCGAGGCGGACGTCGCCAAATGCCATGGAAGCGAAACCTCGGGCAACAAGACCACCCAGGGCGTGCCCTCGACATATTGAGACGCGCCGCAGACCAGCGGCGCTGCTGAATTGGTGCGAGAGAGGGGACTTGAACCCCTACGAGCTTGCGCTCACAAGGTCCTGAGCCTTGCGCGTCTGCCATTCCGCCACTCTCGCGACCGAGGCAAGAGTATAGGGTTTAACCGGCCCATGATTCCAATTCAAGATGGGATTGGGAAGTTTGCGCGGACGGCTTGAGCGAGCGCCGCCGGTGCAACACAATCCTTAGGTTGAAGACGTCCGTCATTGTTGCGACGCATGCCCGGCCCGACTCGCTTCAGCGGCTGGTCGCCAGCCTCGCGCCTGAACTCGCGACCGGCTCGCGCGAGGTAATCATCGCGGAAAACGGCACGCCGGCGCCGGCGCAGATTTCCGTCGAAGGCGCGCCGCTCAAACATCTGCACGAACCTCGCGCAGGAAAATGCCGCATTCAGAATCGCGCAATCGCCCAGGCGGCCGGCGAGATCCTGGTGTTCCTCGACGACGATCTGGTCGTAGCGCCGGGCTATCTCGAAGCGGTCGAGGATTTCTTCAACACGCATCGCGAGTTCGCCGCGATGAAAGGGCGAATCCTGCCGGCCGAGGATCCTGAAAAAAAGGTCGGACTGATGGCCGTGTACCTCGACCTGCCGATCGCCGACCACGGCGACCAAGTCGTCGAGGTGCGAGGAGTGCTCGGCGCCAACATGGCGTTTCGCGCGGACGCGCTAAAGAGAGTGGGACCGTTCGACGAGCGGCTCGGCCCGGGCGCGGGCGGGCATGAAGAGGAAACCGAGATGTCGGCTCGAATTCGTAGCGCGGGTTTTCGAATCGGCTACGCGCCAAGGGCGCTCGTTTACCACGAAGTGGACCCAGCGCGCGCCGATCGCGAGCGGTTCATCAGAATTGCGCGCGAGCGCGGCCGCTGCCGCATGCTGCATGAGAAGCATTCGACGACCGACGTGATTCTGAAGAATGGGATCGCGATGGCGCGGCTGCGAATCGCGCAATTGACGGGAGCCGGGCTGCCGCGAATAGCACGCGAGGAACGCAGACTCGCAGTCGCCCGCGGAATGTTCGACGGCCTCGGCGGGTAGCGCAGATTGATTTAATGTGAAACCCACCTGGGTTTCACATTAAATGAAGTGATTTCCCCTTCCCCTTTTTCGCCTTGTTCACCCTACCCTATCGACTCAATCAGCGCGTTCAACTCTCTCGCGTAGCGCGACCAGGTGTATTCCTCGGCCGTCGCGCGGGCTTTGCGGCCGAGATTCGCGGATGCGTCGAACAAGGCGCCGAGGCGGAGCGCTAGCTCGCCTACATCGTTGGGATTCTCAACTCGAAACCCACGCATCGAAGGCGGGATGATCTCGGCAACTCCCGAGAACGCGCTCGTCATCGCCGGCAATCCGCAGGCCATCGCTTCCATCACGACGTTGCCGAACGGCTCGAACAGCGACGGCATCGCGAAGGCGTCCGCCGCATGGAAGATCGACTCGACGTTCGGCTGCGGACCCGTGAAGACAACGCGCGCACCGATATTGAGGCCGTTTGCCTGACGCGCGAATTTGTCGGTCTGTCGATCGGCGCCGGCGACGAGCAGGAACGCGCCGCCCGCGACCAGCGGCCATGCTTCGATAAGAAATCCGAGACCCTTGCGCGCGAAGCCGTTGCCGACGAACGCGACCACGCGCGCGCTGGCGGGCACGGCAAACTTCTGGCGGACTGCAGCGCGCGCGGGCCGATCGGCGCCGGGGCGGAAGCGGTCGAGATCGACGCCATTGTAAATGGTGACGGTTTTTTCCGGCGCGAGGTTGAACTCGCGAATCAGATCGTCGCGAACGAAATTCGACACCGCAATCACGCGCTTGAGTCCGGGAGTGCGAAACGCCTGGCGCTCGGTCAGCATCTGCACCCGGTGATACGGGCTGAGACGCATCGCGGACGCGCCCAGCACGCCGCGCCATTTTCGCGCCGCGCGGAGATAACTGACATGCGCGCCGCCGCCCGAGCGCATCACGTCTGCCCCGGCGCATCGCGCGAAACTCAGCACCAGGTCCGTTCCTGCGCGGCGCGCGGCCGGCGCGGCGGTCCACGCGAATCGCAGCAGCGAGAGGGTACGGCCCAGCCGGGGGCCGGCGCCGACGCGATGGACCTCCCAGTCGCCGGTCGCGCCGCGAATCTCATCGGCGAAAATCGTAACCTGATGCCCCGCCGCGCGCAGGCCTTGCGCGGTCACGATCAAATCGCGCTCGGTGCCGCCGCCCGCACTGTCGAATCGGCGCGTCAGCAGAGCTATCCGCATCGAACGGCGCTCCACGGCGCCGGGGGCGAACCGGCATGGCGAGCAGCCCGCAAAAGATGCGCGAAACGGCGCCGTATGATAATTTCCTGCGCGGGATGTGAGGTGGGGGTATGATCGAAATTCAATGTACCAGTTGCCACACCCGCTATCGGATCGATGAGCGGGTCCTGCCGGACGATACACCGACCTTCAAGTGCTCGCGATGCGGCCACGTGTTCAACGCGGACCCGGTGCCGGCGCGAGTGCGCAAAGTGGCTCCGCAAGCGGCAGACAGTGAGTCGCAGCCGGCGCGAATGATCCGGCCGGCGCGGCCACGGCCAAGCGCGTTCAAATCGCAAGTCGAAAGCGACGTCGTCAAACGCGAGCCGGTCGCGGAGCGCCCTGCCCCGCCGCCGGAACCTGAAGTTCGCAGTCAGCCGGTCCAGGCTGCCGCGCCGGCCGAGCCTGTGGGCCGAAACATCCCCGACACGAAGCTCGATGAGCCCGAAGTTCGCACCGACGAACCTCAGCCCGATCCAGCGGCCGACGACCCGCTCAATCGTACCTTCGGCGACCGCGAGCAGAAGGCCGACACCGGCGAAAACCTGCGATTCGATTTCAGCGACGAACGCAAGCAAATCGACGACGTCGCGCCCGAGCATGAGATCGAGCGTCCCGAGCCCGACGATGGCGGATGGGAAGTGGGCGAGACGCCGGCCGAGTTCGAGGCTGCGCCGAGACGCCAGGCCCCCACGCTGATAGCCGAGCCGGAGCCGCCTCCGCGCGCCGCGCCAACTCCGCCACGGCGCACCGCGACGCCGCTGCGTGCGCCAGCGGTTCGATTCGCATCGCCGGAAAAATCCGCCGCCTTCCAGATGGGCAACGCGGGCGAAGACGACGCTGATTCGGTGTGGGTCGGTGCGACTCATTCGTCGGGATTTTTTATCGCGATCTTTATCTTCGTGGCGATCGCTTTCCTCGTCGCGAGCGCGGTCATCTGCGGCGAGCCGGCCGCCAGCGTGCGCATGCTCGGCCAGGCTCCGCAAATCGGCGCCTACTTCGCGCGGCCGGTGGTGCCCGCGATGCTGGTAGCGTTGCATGACATCCGCTCTGAGTATTACACGCTCAAGGGCGGGCATGTCGCGCTGGTGGTTACGGGCAACGCGGAGAACGTGGGGACCGCGCCGCTGCACCTCGTCCAGATCGACGCCTATCTGATTGGCGACAGCGCGCATCCGATCGCGAGCCTGAGCGTTTACTGCGGCAACGAGCTTTCGGCCACGATGCTCAGCGAGATGACGCCGCGCGAAATCGAATTTTCCCAGGGCTTGTCCCCGCAGAAGGCATTCGCGATAGATCCTTCGGCTTCGGCGCCGTTCCTGATGGTGTTCATCGATCCCCCCGGCGGCGCCGGCAAGATTAGACTCGCGGTGTCGAAGGCGGCGCCGCAGGATTCCGATTCCAGCCCGAGCCCCGCGCCGCCGGCCTGAATCGCAGACGCCGCGGCTATTCCTTCTCGCGCGCGAGCAGTTCCGCGTACTCGTCGGCGTCCATCAGGTCTTCGAGGTCGCTGGGGTCGGTGATCTTCACCTTGATCAGCCAGCCATCGCCGTACGGATCTTCGTTGACGGTTTCGGGGCTCTCGGGCAGGTCTTCGTTGATCTCGATGACGGTGCCGGTGACGGGCGCGTAAATGTCCGAGACGGCCTTGACCGACTCGACCACGCCGAACGGATCGTCCTTGCTGATCTTGTCGCCGACCGCCGGCAACTCGATGAACACGATCTCACCCAGCTGGTCTTGCGCGTGATCGGTGATTCCAACAGTGGCAACCGAATCTTCAGTCGCGACCCATTCATGCTCTTTCGAATATTTGAGCCCCTGCGGGATCTCCATGACTCCTCCGGAAATCGGGAGCGGTGCGCGTTTTTTAGTACGTCTCTCAGCCCAGCCGATCGCGATCGCATCCAATCTCATGAAGCGCAGCGGCGCGAGTTTTGTCAAGTTCCGACTCACATCATCGCGCGCATCGATCATGCGCGTGACTCTTGACTGTCGCGCGTCGATGGCGTTAGCGGTCCGCGCCCTCCCCGATTGCCTGCCACTCGTGACGCACCTATCGTCGAAGCGGCACGCGATTATCGCGCAGCGCCGGAGGATCTACCTGCATGAACGTCGGAATCCCAACCGAAATTAAATCCGACGAGCAGCGCGTGTCGCTGACTCCGGCCGGCGTAGCCGCGCTGCGCTCGCACGGTCATCTCGTGACGGTGCAGGCCGGCGCCGGCGTCGGCAGCGGATTTGCCGACGGTGACTATCGCAAGGCGGGCGCCTCGATCGTGACGACGGCGTCGCAGGTATGGCTGCGCGCCGACATGATCCTGAAGGTCAAGGAACCGCAGCCGCCGGAATACCCGATGATGCGCGACGGGCAGATTCTTTTTACCTACCTGCATCTCGCCGCGGACCCGCGTCTTTCGCGCGAGCTGATTCGACGCCGCGTGACGGCGGTCGGCTACGAAACGATCCAGCTCGAAGACGGCAGCCTGCCGCTGCTCGCGCCGATGAGCGAAGTCGCGGGACGGCTCGCAATCCAGGCCGGCGCATGGTGCCTGCAGGCGCGCAGCGGCGGACGCGGCGTGCTGCTGAGCGGAGCGTCGGGCGTGCGTCCGGGCAAGGTCGTAGTACTCGGCGGCGGAATCTCGGGGCTGAACGCATGCCGGGTGGCAGCGGGCGTCGGCGCCGAAGTGACGATCATGGATATCAATCCGATCAGGCTGCGCTACCTGAGCGACCTGCTCGGCGGGCGCGTGACGACCGTGATGTCGAATCGCGCGACGCTCGAGGAGGAAGTCACCAACTGCGACCTCGTGATCGGCGCCGTGCTGGTGCCGGGCGCGCGTGCGCCGCGGCTGTTGAGCACCAGGATGGTTGCGCGGATGCGTCCCGGCGCGGCGATTGTGGATTTATCGATCGATCAAGGCGGAATCGCGGAGACCTCGGCGCCGACCACGCATGCGCGGCCGACCTTCATCCGCAACGGCGTCGTGCATTACTGCGTCACCAACATGCCCGCGATGGTGCCGCACACTTCGACCTACGCGCTCACCAACGCGACGCTGACCTACGCGCTGGAGATAGCGGACCGCGGGATTCTCGACGCCGGCGTGCAGAATCCTGCCATTCGGCACGGCCTGAACATCTTCGACGGCCACGTAGTGCATCCCGCCGTCGCGCAAGCACTCAAGCTGAAGCCAAACTCACCCTGGCAGTGAGCTGTCCCCCCTCCTAACCTCTCCTTGTCCAAGGAGAGGTCGGCGAAAGCCGCGCAGCGGTGTCGCCGGGAGAGGTGCAGCGCTCGACGCCGCACCAATGTCGACTCGTCTAACCGCGATGCAAGACACCGCGGCCGACGCAAAACAGCAGCACCACTTTCGAAGTCGGTACAAAAGAAAAGTGCGCGCGGGTGCGACGGCCAGCGTCCCACCTCACCCGTCGCGCTCCTTCGGCGCGCGCCGACCTCTCCTCGGACAAGGAGAGGTTAGGAGCAGAATTGGCCGCCCAATAACTTCCTAACAGGGACGAAGTCCCGCATCTTTCTTTTTCTTAACACTGGGTGCAGGGGTCACCCCTGCCGAAGGAAGCGTGAAACCCACCGCGGGTTTCACATTAAATGGAGTCTTTCTTCAGTAAAGTCCCTGTGCGCCTGTGTTGTAACGCTGCTGTCCGGACTTGAGTTCGCCGTAGCTGCCGGTTTCGAAGCGCCTGACGTTCTGCGACAGGTTGAGATCGCCGTGAAGATCGGTGACCGCTTCCTTGACGCCCTCCTGCGCAATCTCGTGGGCGCGCACCCAGCGGCCGGATCGCTGCACGAAGTTGGCCAAATCGAAAAGATTCTGACTCAGCGCCGCCTGCGACTTCGCAAACTTCGCCGTCCAGACAATTTGCCCGCTCTTCAGATCGACGAACTTGAGCGAGAAGGCCACCGAGGCCGGACTCGCCGCCGAATAGTCCATGCCGACGCGTTCCTGGTAGCGCTCGACCGTGCCGTAGAGCACGCCGTCGGCCGACACGTCGTGCCCGAGCTGCAGCGCGTTCTGATCGAGGTTCGCCATCGTGGTCGGCGGCATCTTCTGCATCGCGTCGTCGACATCCTGCGCCGGTATCGGATCCCATCCTCCCGCTACCGCAACCTGGCTGTAGAGCTCGGCGCTAATCGCCTCGGCCGCTCCTGGAGCCAGCGGCTCGCCGCCGCCCGGGACGGCGTCTATCACCGGCATGACGGCGATACGATCGATCTGGATGGTTTTGATCGAGCGCACCGCATGCGCCTTGACGTCGCGCTGGTTGATAGCGTCGGTCACCGACTCGGTGGCGGCGTTAACCGTGTCCGCCGCCATCGTGGTGCAGCCGCCTGCCAGCCAGACCGCGGCAGCCACCAGCGCCAGCCGCACGGCCGCGGCAGCATACTTTGCCTTCATGAGGTCACCTTGATCGACAGCTCCTTGAGCTGGCGCGGATCGACTTCCGACGGCGCGCCGCTCATCGGGTCGACGGCCTTCTGCGTCTTCGGGAACGCAATCACGTCGCGCAACGAGTCCGTGCCGCAAAGCATCATGCAAATCCTGTCGACTCCAAAAGCGATTCCGCCATGGGGCGGCGCGCCGTATTTGAGCGCGTCGAGCAGAAAGCCGAAGCGGTCGATCGCCTCCTCGCGCGTCAGCCCCAACAATTCAAATACCTTCAATTGCAGCTCGCGGCTATGGATACGAATCGAGCCGCCGCCGAGTTCCTGGCCGTTGAGCACCATGTCGTAGGCGAGCGCGCGAGCGTTGAGCGGCGCCGACTCGAGCATCGCGAGATCGTCGGGATTCGGCGCAGTGAAGGGATGGTTGACGGACACCATGCGCTTATCCTCGACGCTGTAATCGAACAACGGAAAATCGACGACCCACAGAAATTTGAGTTCATCAGACTTGTCGAGACCGAATTTCGCGCCGAGCTGCAAACGGATGTCGCCGAGGACCGGGCGCACTTTGTCGGGCGGTCCGGCCATCATCAGGAGCGTGTCGCCGGTGTTCAAGTCGGCGGCCGCCGTCACCGCGGCTCGCTCGCCGTCGCTCAGGAACTTGGCGATAGGACCCTGCCAGCCGCCCTCGCCCACTTTGATCCACGCCAGGCCCATCGCATGGCGCGATTTCACCGACTCGGTAATATCGTCGAGCTCTTTACGGCTCAGTGTGTGATTGCCGGTGACGTTGATTCCATAGACCGACTCGCCGCGCGAGAGAATCTCCGCGAACACCTTGAACGCAGTGCCCGCGAACGCGCCCGTAAGATTTTTCAGCTCGAGCCCGAAGCGCAGATCAGGCTTGTCTATGCCGAATCGCTCCATCGCTTCGCTGTATGGCATCCGCGGGAACGGCGGACGCACGTCGACGCCCAGCACGCTGCGGTAAACCGCCGCGATCATCCCCTCGGCGATCGATTGGATGTCCTCAGGACGCGGGCAGGTCATCTCGATATCGATCTGGCTGAACTCGGGCTGTCGATTCGCGCGCAAATCCTCGTCGCGGAAGCATCGCGCAATCTGGTAGTAGCGATCGAATCCACCGATCATCAGGATTTGCTTCAGCAACTGCGGCGATTGCGGCAGCGCGTAAAACTTCCCGGGATTGACGCGGCTCGGCACCAGGTAGTCGCGCGCGCCTTCGGGCGTCGATTTGAAAAGGATCGGCGTCTCGACATCGATGAAGCCGTTTTGATCGAGATGGCTGCGCACGGCCTGCAACGCCTGATGGCGCCGGCGCAAATTGCGCTGCATCTCGGGCCGTCGCAGATCGAGATAGCGGTACTTGAGCCGGATTTCCTCGGCGGTCGCGTCGCCATCGGCAATCTGAAACGGCACCGGCGCTGACGCGCTCAGAGTCTCGAACGCGCTGACCAGCACCTCGATTTCGCCCGTAGGAAGCTCGGCGTTGACCGTGCCCTCGGCGCGCCGCACGACCTTGCCCTTGACCGCAACGTAGAACTCGGAGCGCACGTCGCCGGCCGCTTCATGCGCGGCGGCATCGTGCACGGGATTGAGCACGAGCTGCACGATTCCGTCGCGATCGCGAAGGTCGATGAAGATAAGACCGCCGTGATCGCGCCGCGTCTGGACCCATCCCCACAGCGCAACCTCGCGGCCCACGTCGGTAGCGCGAATCGCGCCGCAGTAGTCAGTTCGTTGCCACGGTGGCAGCGGAGAATATTGCTCAGTCTTGCTCATTGCAGTTGAAATCTATCCCGTCGGTTGAAGAATAGCTGTGCGAGGGAGCGTAAGAAACAGTCACTGTCCGCGGGCGTCCGCGATCGCGCTGGCCGCCTCGCCCTCGCTGACTTCGCGCTGCGTGCTCTGCTTGAGGTCGCGGAGTTGCACGACGTGGCGCGCCACTTCGTCGTCGCCAATAATCACCGCGAAGCGAGCGCCGATCTTCGACGCGCGCGCAAGCAGCGTCTTCATCTTTTTTTCAGGAGAGAACATCTCTACGTTCAGCGTGGCCGCGCGAAGCTCGCGCGCAACGACAATCGCATGACGAGCCGCCGCCGGACCCATCGCGATAATCGCCGCATCAGGCGCAATCGCCGGCAGCGCGCCGGCGGCTTCCAGAGCCAATGCCATCCGATCGACACCGATCGCGAAGCCGATTCCCGCAACCGCCGCGCCGCCCATAGTCTCGACCAGCCCGTCATAGCGCCCGCCCGCCACCACCGTGCTCTGGGCGCCGAGACCGCCCGCCATCACCTCGAACGCGGTGCGCGAGTAGTAGTCGAGGCCCCGCACCATCCTTGGATTGACGACGTGCTCGACCTTCGCCGCGGTCAGCAGTTCCTTGACGATATCGAAATGCGCGCGACACTCGTCGCACAGGTAGTCGAGGCTGTTGGGCGCCGACTCAGCCAGCTTTGCGTCGCGCTTGCAGTCGAGCAGGCGCAGCGGATTGCGATCGATGCGATTGTGGCAGTCGTCGTCGAGTTCGTCCCAATGCGCGCGACCCCATTTCACCAGCGCCTCGCGAAAAGCGGGCCGGCATTTATTGTCGCCGATCGAATTGATTTCCATCGTGAACGGAACTTTGAGGTCGCGGCAGAGTTCATCGATCAGTATCAGCAGCTCGGCGTCGCAGGCCGCGTCAGGCCGCCCGAAGACCTCGACCCCGAACTGGAAAAACTGCCGATAGCGGCCTTTTTGCGGGCGTTCGCGACGGAACATCGGACCCGAATAGAACAGCCGCTGCTCGGGATCGGTGCGATCCAGCCCGGCCTCGATGTACGCGCGCACGACGCCCGGCGTGCCCTCGGGCCGAATCGCGACGACAGTCTCGCCTTCGTCGCGATCGGTGAACGTGTACATCTGCTTCTCGACGATGTCCGAGGTTTCGCCGGTCGAGCGCTGGTACAGCTGCGTGCGTTCGAGCACCGGGATTCGGATCTCCTTGATCGAATAGCGCTCGCACAACGCACGCGCCCGCTCCTCGATGAGGCTCATCGCTCGCGCATCGGCGCCGATAAGATCGCGAAATCCTCTGAGCCGTGTCAGTTCCAAGGAAACCTAACCCCTAACCCCTTCCCGCGCGGGAAGAGGAACCAGATGTGGAATTCTGGCGCTGAAGGTTGCGCAGTTCGCGGAAGCCTAGCAGTTTGATGCCCTCTTCGTTGACCAGCTGGCGCGCCTTGGCCGAGGTGAAGTAGCGGAAGTCGGCATCGCGCTGAAATGCATCGCGCGCGCAGGTCTTCAGCTCGTCACGAGCAATGGCGGGATGACACAAAATCTCGGTGACGCCCGGCTTCAGCGTCCGAATAAGATTAGTCCAGTAGGCCTCCGTCTGAGCGACCGATGGCGGCCCGCTGAATACAAGATGATCGGGCGTGACGACTCCGGCCGCGTCTAGCTGGTCGAGAATCGCGCCCATCCCTTCGATACCAATCCGGCGGCGCGACGCCAGCCTTATCGGCACCCGATACTCGGCGGCCAGCCGCGCGTAAATTTCGTGATAGTCGGCACGCAGTTGCAACGTGCCCATGTGCGAATCGAGATGAGTTGCGTCGATTCCCGCGGCGAGCGCCTTTTCGATCTGCGCCCGCAGCTCAGCCTCCGCCTCGTCGAGGCGCGCATGCTCGTAGACCTGCGCAACGGTCTGCCACAGGTACCCGCGCGCATCGACCAGCGACGGCACCGCACGCGCTCCCAGGACGGGACCCCACTTGTAGCTGTCCCATTCGGCGGTGAGCGTAAGGTGCACGCCCAAATCCGCGTCAGGGTTGCTCCGCGCGAACTTTGCAGCCTCCTCGAACCACGGACACGTCACCAGGATCGTCGACGAGGTGAACAGGCCTTCTTTCAATCCTCGCATCACGCCTTCGTTCTGGTCGTGGCACATCCCGAAATCGTCGGCGTTGAGGATAAGCGCGCGCACATCGGAGGCGAAGCCCAGCCGTTCAGCCGTCGATTTGTTTTCGTTCGTCATGGACATCCGAATTTATCGGCCTGATCGGGAAAGAAAAAGGGCCGCCTTTTGGGCGGCCCTCTCTCGAAGTGCCGATTAGGCGTGGTTCCTGAATTATACCGTCAGGATGTGAATCGTGCAGGCGGAGCCCAGCCCGATTACGTGGGCCTGGCCGGCTTTGGCGTTGGGCACGAGGCGATCCTTCGCGCGATCGTCTTGCGTCAGGTGCCAGACCACTTCGCAGATATTCGCGACGCCGGTTGCGCCGAGAGGATGCCCCTTCGAGAGCAATCCGCCCGAAACGTTAACCGGATCGTGGCCGCCGAGGCTCGGATGCACGCCGCCGCCCGAGTCGATGAACGGACCGGCTTCGCCGTCGCCGCATAGTCCGAGGTTTTCGTAGTGCACGAGCTCCGCAGTCGCGAAGCAGTCATGCAATTCTGTGAGCGCGATGTCCTTGGGTCCGATCCCGGCCTTCTCGTACGCCTGCTTGGACGCGCGCCGCGTGAGCGTGCTGACGTCGGGCAGCGTGAGGTCGCGATCGGTCCACGGATCCGAGGTGAGCACGGAAGCCGCTACCTTCGGGCGCTTGCGTCCACCGGCGAGCTGCTTCAGCTTGTCCTCGCTCACGAGAATCGCAGCCGCCGCGCCGTCTCCGGTCGGGCAACACATATAAAGAGTGTTGGGATACGCGACCATGCGCGCATTCATCACGTCTTCGAGTGAGACTTCGTTGCGATACTGCGAGAACGGATTCTTGGTCGCATGCTTGTGCGACTTCACCGAGATTTTTGCGAAGTGCTCGAGCTTGGTGCCGTACTTGCGCATGTGCTCGATACCCGCCTGGCCGAACACCGCCGGCATCAGGCCCGATCCGACCTTGCCCTCGGTCGAGTAAGCCGGGTCGCCGCCGCCCGCGCCGCCGAGCAAGCCCTGCTTGCCCATCTGCTCGACGCCGACCGCCATCGAGATGTCGTACATCCCGGACGCGACTGACATGTACGCCTCGCGAAACGCCGTCGAGCCGGTGGCGCATGCGTTCGAGACGTTGATTACGGGGATTCCGGTCTGGCCGATTTGCTGCAGGATTCGCTGCCCGACCATCGCGTTTGACTGGTAGAGATTTCCGCAGGCGAACATCTCGACGTCCTTGATTCCGATTCCGGCATCCTTGAGCGCGAGGATAGCAGCCTGGCCGCCGAGTTCCGGAACGGTCTTGTCGGGATAGCGTCCGAACTTGATCATCCCGGTTCCGAGAACATAAACATTTCGCATCTTGATTCCTCCTGGCGGCCCGGCCCAAAGCTCAGGTCCGTCGTAAAGTGGTTCGCCGTGCGCGCTCGGATGAGCGCCCTAATTTTTACTCGGCTGGTACGAAAAAGCCACTACCTCGTGACCTTCGCGATCCTTGGCCGCCACACCGGTCACCAACTCGACCGGCAAATTGAAAATCTTGTTGGGTTCCTTCTGCGCCTGCTCGGGATCGACGCCGGTCAGGTTCGCGCGGACGCTCACGCCCTCGGGCAGATCGACAATCGCCGTCACGTACGGCGTCTTGATTCCCGGGAACGACTGATGCACGACCGAGAATACGTACACCTTGCCCTTGTCGGACAACGTCTGCGGCTTGAATTTGTCACTCTCGCCGCACTTCGAGCATGCGACGCGTTTTGGATCGAGATAAATTGCGCCGCACGCGCACTTGATACCTTCGAGATGGGGCTTCGGCGCCAATTTCAACCATGGAACAATCGGGCGCGGTCCCGTGTCAGTAGCTTGAGCCTGCTCAGCCATGAAGATCCTCCGAAAAGTTCAGTTCTAATGTAATAACGATCTATCAGAATGACTAACGCCGCCCATGCGGCGGCGCCATCGTCTGCTTTGGCCGGAGTTTCCCACAGGGGCAGAAGGTCGTCAACCCCCACTCCCGCATCGCAAATCGAGCGTTCCTGCGCTCTACTTATGCTGCCACTTGGGTGGGCGCTTCTCGACGAAGGCGCTCGTCCCCTCGACTCGGTCTGCGCTGCCGAAGACTACGCCGAACGCCTCCTGCTCGAAGCGCAGGCCGGCGTCTTCTTCCATTGTAAAAGCGGCTCGCAGCGCCGCTTTTGCCTGGCGGAGCGCGACGGCTGATTTGCCCGCGATTTTCTCGGCCAGCTTGCGCGTCGTCTCGAGCAATTCGGCTGGCGCAACGACCTGGTTGGCGAGGCCCAGCTCGAGCGCCGCCTTGGCGTCGAACATGTCGCCGGTCATGATCAGTTCCCGCGCCTTGTTATGCCCGATTCGATGCGGCAGGCGCTGCGTCCCGCCAAAACCTGGGATGAGCCCGAGATTAATCTCGGGCTGACCGAAACGCGCCTTGTCGCTTGCGATAATCAAATCGCAGGCAAGCGCCAGCTCCAGGCCGCCGCCAAGTGCAAAGCCGTTGACCGCTGCGATGACAGGAATCGGCAGGTCCTCGAAGCTTTCCATCACGCGATGACCGAGCCGCGAAAAATCGAGGCCGTCGACCGCCGACATTTTTGCCATCGCCGCGATATCCGCACCCGCGACGAAGGCCTTGTCGCCGGCGCCGGTGACTATCAGCACGCGCACCGACGCGTCGTGACGCACCTCGCGAATCACGCGCGCGATTTCCTCGAGCACCTCGCGGTTCAGCGCATTGAGCGCATCCGGACGGTTGACAGTCAGCGTCGCGATCGCAGCTTTTTCAAAAATTATGTTTTTAAGATCCATGTTTCTAATTCCGCCCTGCACGCTTTCAGTGTCAACCCCTGCCCGCTTGCGCAAAACTCATCGCGCGGGAAACAATGCGCTCGTGCCCGCCAAGTCCAGAGCGTCCGCTCGCCTGATCGCTCTTGCCATCATTGTCGTCGTCGCATCAGGATGCAGCTCGCAGGCAGAGGATTTCGTCACCAAGATTCGCGCCGAGTCAGTCGAGAAATGCAACGAGGGCAACCAGGCTGCCTGCCACACCATTGTGCAGGCGGTCAGCGACACCAAGGTTCTGATCGAGTCGACGTCGCCGCTCGAGTTTCAGACGCCGGCCTGCATCGCCGGCAAACAGGACGCTTGCGAGCAGGTGGCCGTGCTGCATGGTGAGTTGAGCACCTGGTGCGCGATGGGCAATCCCCAGGCCTGCACCGCGGTCAACGTCGGTCCGTGGCCGAAGAATTGGGACGAGCCTGCGCTGATCGACGCGGCCAAGCTGTCGTGCCTTAGCGGGCAGTTCAAGGCGGATTCGAGCACGTGCCAGGCGTTGCAGATGATGTAGGCAGTTCGCCCGCCGGTGCCGTGACCCGCTCGGCGACTATTACCATCCGCTTGCCGTAGAGCAGTGCGGGCGAGAGCACGTGGCCGATGATCTCGCGCATGACGCCGGCGGGTGGCGGCCGATGCTCGGGCCGGCTCGAATTGCGCGCGGATGCAGCCGCCGAGAATTTCATCGCCAACCACAAAATCGGCACCACCGGCGACATCGCCACCGAGGTGGGACTCCAGCGGTCCGTGTAAACCTCGAGATTGTCGAACCCGACCAGGCGCATCATGTAGCGCGCGCGATAGTAGTCGATCATGAACGCGTGGCCGTGATAGCGACGGCGCGGATTGCGGCCGCGCGGCGTCTGAACCTCGTTGATCAGCCCGCGGTGCATGCTGCGCTGAGTGGTGAGAAACCCGCTCGCCCGCGCCGACAGATGCATCAGGTTGGGCGTCGTCAGCACGAGTTTGCCGCCGGGCCGCATCACCCGCGCGCAATCGCGCAGGAAGCCCATCTGATCCTCGAGATGCTCGATGCCTTCGCGCGTCAGTATGTAGTCAAAGGACGCGTCGCGAAACGGCAGCGCGTCGTTGGCATCGGCGCAGACACAATCCGTCGCCGGTTCACGATTCGCCGTCGGGAAGAGATCCGCCGAGACGACCCGGTAGCCCAACGCCGCGAGCGCGCGCGACTGCACGGCCCCGCCGGCCGGGATGTCGAGCACGACGCCCGGCTTCATCGTACCGAACAGCCCGCACATCCGTCCGTGCCGGCGGACGGCTACGTCGCCCTCGACCGGCGCGGTATGCAAACCGATCAAGGATTATGACCGCTCCTCGAAGCCGAGCGCGATCATCATCTCGCGCAGTGATTGGTCGACGGCAATGTATTCGGTGAGCGAGACGTACACGTGGCATCCGCGGCGCCCTTCGTTGTCGGGAATCTCGGAGATTTTCACAACGCGGTCGCCGTTAATCATCACGGCTTTGTTGTCGATCGATACGCGGAGCCACATTTACAGCTACCTTCCCCGCAAGCCGGTTTAGTATTCGGGCTTGAAATCGAAATGATGGATCGCTTCGATGAAGCGGATGGTGCGCGTCTTCGATCGCATCACGACGCTGTTGGTCATCGCGCCGCCGGAGAAAAATCGCACGCCGCGCAGGTAGTCGCCGGTCGTCACTCCCGTCGCCGCGAACATCACGTTCTCGCCCGCCAGCTCCTCGAGCGTATAGCGATGCTTCAAATCGATGATACCCATCGCCAGGCACGCCTCGGCTTCCTCGGAATTGCGCGGCACGAAACGGCACTGCATCTCACCGCCGGCGGAACGAATTGCGGCGCCAGCCAGCACGCCCTGATGCGCTCCGCCGATGCCGATCAGCATGTCGATTTCGCTCTCGGGACGCGTGGTCGCAATAGCGGCGGACAAGTCACCGGCCGAGATCAGCTTGATGCCGGCGCCCGCGCGGCGAACTTCGTGGATAAGCTTTTCATGGCGCGGACGATCGAGAATCGCGACCCGCAAATCCTCGACGTACACCTTTTTTGCTTCCGCCAGCGCCTTGAGGTTGTCAGTCGGCGACCGGTCGATGTCGATCACGCCGCGTCCCGCCGGCCCGCAGGCGACCTTGTCCATGTAGGTGTCGGGGCAGCGCAGGATTCGTCCGCGCTCGGCCAGCGCTACGCATGACAGCGCGTTGGGGCCGCCGGTTGCACAGATGATCGGACCTTCGATCGCGTCCAGCGCGACGTCGATCTCGTTGCCCGCACCGGTGCCGACGATTTCGCCCTCGTAGAGAAACTCGGCGTCGCCCTCTTTGCCCTCGCCGATGACAATTTTGCCGTCCATCGCGACCGAGTTCAGCGTCTTGCGCATCGCGTCGCACGCCGCCCGATCCGCCATCCGCTCGTCGCCCTTGCCGATGAAACGCGATGCCGCCAACGCTGCGGCTTCCGTCGCGCGTACCACCTCAAGGGCAAGATTCCGCTCCATCGAGTGCCTCCGGGTCAGTTCGATGCGGTCTGCAAGGGACTTCCAAAGAGCGATTCTATCAGGTGATAGCCGTCCGGGACGAGTACGCCCGTCGCAGTGCCGTCGCTCTCGGTATAGCGATAGGGCGTGCCGCCGCCCGCCTTGAATTGCGCCGAGGTCATCAGCGCGAACGGCACCGGTTCCGGCGAATGGGTCTTGAGCTGGCTCGGCGTCGCGTGATCGGGCATCAGCAGGATCGCGAAATCGCCCAGCGCAGGCAGCCCCGCGAGCATCGGGCCAATGATCAACTCGTCGATACGCTCGATCGCTTCCTTCTTCAGATCGGCGCGGCCCATGTGACCCGCTTCGTCGGGCGCCTCGATATGCAGCAGCAGGAAGTCGCGCGACTTGAGCGATTCGAGACCGTAGCGCCCTTTCGCCGCATAGTCGGTATCGAGAAATCCGGTGGCGCCCGGCACTTTGATCAGGTTCAATCCGGCCAGCCGCCCGAGCCCGTTGACGAGGTCGACCGCCGATATCACCGAACCCTCGACGCCGAAGCGATCCTTCAAGGTCGGCACCGAGGGTCGCGTACCCTGGCCCCAGAACCATACCGACGATGCTTCAGGCTTGCCCGCGCCGCGCCGCGCCTTGTTCACCGGATGCTCGCGCAGAATCGCCGCCGAGCGCCGTGTCAGGTCGCGCAGCAAATCCGCGCCCGCGCCCTTGGGCAGATGATCCTCGACCGGCTTGCCCGTGATGTCGTGCGGAGGCGTGAGGTGCGTCGTCGCAATTCCGCCGCGCCACATCATCAAATGCCGGTAGCTGACGCCGTTGAAAAACTCGATGCCGTCGCCCGCCAACTCCTTGCGCAAGTCGGCGACGATCTGCGCGGCTTCCTCGCTCGTGATATGGCCCGAGGTGAAGTCGTTCATGATCATCGCGCCGCCGTCGCCGGGCTTGAGCGACACGAGATTCATCCGAAACACGACGTCGCGCGGGCCCATCTCGATTCCCTGGCTCGCCGCCTCGATCGGCGCGCGGCCGGTGTGATACCGCGCCGGGTCGTAGCCGAGCATCGTCATCGTGCCGACGTCGCTGCCCGAGGGCATGCCTTTGGGAATCGTCGCGACCATCCCGAGCGTGCCGCGTGTCGCGAGCAAATCCATGTTGGGCTTGTGCGCCGCCGCCAGCGGCGTCTTGCCGCCGAGCTCCTCGCACGCCCAATCCGCCATCCCGTCGCCATGTATAATGATGTACTTCATCAGGAAATTCCCGCTTCACTGAAAAACGCGAGCATCGCATCGAGCAGCGCCCGCGGATTGTCGCCCTGCACATTATGGCCCGACTTCTCGACGCGCACCCATCGGCCATTGGGAACGGAACGCGCGAACTTCTCGGCGGCGTCGTCGGTGAGCACGTCGCTCAACGCTCCACGCACCAACAGCGTCGGGCACTTGATCCTGGGAAGGTCGGCAACGAGCCGCGTGCGATCCTCGGTGAAGGAGCGCATCGCGTCATCGGTGCGCCGCCGCTGATCGTGCTTGAAGGTCCATTTACCCGCCGGCGTCTCCCGCAGATTGTAGTGAAGGCTGCGGCGCAACACGGCAGGATCGCGAATGGGATTGAATTTGACGGCGCGTTCCAGGAACTCCCGCGGCGAATCCAGCTCGGGTGTCGATGAAAATTCGCGAATCCGGTCCGCGCCCGCGCCGCTGATCTCCGGCGCCACATCGACAATGACCATCGCGCGCATTCGGTCGCTGTGACGCGTCGCATAGGCGATCGCATTCAGACCGCCCATCGATTGCCCAATCACGATCGGACGTTCCAGCCGCGTCGCCTCGATAAAACCCTCGATATCACCGACATGGGAAGCAATCCGATAATCGACCACCGGTGACCATTCGCTGTCGCCATGCCCGCGCTGATCGAGCGCGATGCATCGATAGCGTTCGCGCAGCATCACCGCGACGCAATCCCACGTATGCGCGTTGATGCCGCCGCCGTGCAGGAAAAGTATCGGCACGCCCGAGCCGCCCCAGTCGAGGTAGTGAAAACGCATCGCGCCGACGATCACCTGCTGGTCTTGCGGCAGCGCGACTGCGCCCGGATGAAGATCGGCGATCTCGAGCGCCGCCCGAAACATCGCGAGTTCTTCGGAACGTTCCATTTTCATCTCGGCGCCTATTCGCGCTCCAGGATTTTCAGAACCTTCGCGATGTCCGGTTCGACCACGATAGTGTTACTCAAATTTTTCAGCGCCGTGTCGGGATCCTTCAAGCCGTGACCGGTGAGCGTGCACACGACGAGTGAGCCCGGCTTGAGCAGGCCTGCGCCCGCGTATTTCAACAAACCTGCAACCGAGGCGGCCGACGCCGGCTCCGCGAATACGCCGCCGCTGGCAATCAGCCGATACGCCGCGAGGATTTCCGAATCGGTGACCATGTCGATGATGCCGCCGGACTCGTCGCGCGCGTCGGTTGCGCCCTTCCAGCTCGCGGGATTGCCGATTTTGATCGCGGTCGCCACCGTGTGCGGATCGTCAATCGGGTGCCCGACGACGATCGGCGCCGACTCGGCGGCCTGGTAGCCCATCATCTTCGGGATGCGCTCGCTCAATCCCACCGACTTATATTCCTGGTAGCCCGCCCAATAGGCCGTGATATTGCCGGCATTGCCGACCGGCAGAAAATGATGCGTCGGCGCGTCGCCGAGCTGATCGCAAATTTCGAACGCCGCGGTTTTCTGTCCCGCGATTCGATCGGGATTCACACTGTTGACCAGCCGAATTCCCAACGGGTCGCGCTCCGCCAGATCGCGCACCACCTTGAGGCAGATGTCGAAGTTGCCGATCACCTCGAGCACGCGCGCACCGTGCATCACGCTCTGCGACAGCTTGCCGAGCGCGACCGCGCCCTTGGGAATCAGCACGAATGCCTTCAACCCGGCGCGTCCCGCGTAGGCGGCCGCAGATGCCGCGGTGTTGCCGGTCGAGGCGCAGATCACGGCGCGAGCGCCTTCGCCCAGCGCTTTCGAGATCGCGACGGTCATGCCGCGGTCCTTGAATGAGCCGGTAGGGTTGGCGCCTTCGAACTTAAAGTAAACCTTGACGTTTAGCCCGAGCCGCTCCGCGATTGCCGGCGCCTCTATAAGCGGCGTATTGCCCTCGTTGAGCGTGACGACCGGGGTGGAATCCGTCACCGGCAGGAAGCGCCGGTAATGCTCGATGAGCCCGGGCCAGTGAAACAGCCGCTGATCTTTCGCTCCGCTCTTCGAGTCCGACGCCATCGCTTAAAGCTTCTCCTCGATTCGGATAAACGCGGGGGCCGATTGCACGATTTTCTTCCGCCGAATCTCCGCCAGCGCGCGCTGCAGGCTGCGTTCGGGCGCGTCATGCGTGCGCATAATCACCGGCACCGTCCGCGCCGTCCCGCGATCCTTCTGAATCACCGACGCGATCGACAGCCCATGCCTGCCGAGCACCGACGCAATCGCGCCGAGCACGCCCGGCTTATCATGCGCCGCGAAACGCAGGTAATACTCGCATACCACGTCGTCCATCGGCTTGACACTGGCGCCCTTCATCAGATGAATCGGAAATCCCAACGCATGCGTGCGCGCCGATCCTTCGGCCAGCCGATGCCGCGCGATTTCCAGTATGTCGCCCATAACAGCCGTCGCCGACGGCATCTCGCCCGCGCCGAGCCCCGAGTACATTGTCGCGCCAAGCGCGTCGCCGTGGATATAGATGGCGTTGAAGGCGCCGCCGACGCCCGCCAGCAGATGACGTTGCGGGATCATCGTGGGATGCACGCGCGCCTCGATTGCGCCGTCGTCGTCCTTGCCGATCGCGAGCAATTTGATTACGCAGCCGAGCTCGCGCGCATACTCGATGTCCGCCTGCGTGATCTTCGTGATGCCCTCGGTGTAAATCTGCGCCGGCTTGACCAGCACGCCGAACGCGAGCGTCACCAGCAGGCAAAGTTTATGCGCCGAGTCATGTCCCTCGACATCGACAGCGGGATTCGCCTCGGCCAGGCCCTTCGCCTGCGCATCGGCGAGCGCGGCGCTGAACTCGACGCCGTTGTCGGTCATCGTGCTGAGAATAGAATTGCAGGTGCCGTTGACGATTCCGTAAACGGCGCGCTGTCGATCGCCGGCGAGCGCCTCGCGCAGCGTGCGGATGATCGGCACGCCGCCGCCGACGCTCGCCTCGAAGCCTACCGCCAGGCCGCGCTTGCCGGCCTCGCGAAAAATCTCGCCGCCATGCTCCGCGAGCAGCGCCTTGTTGCCGGTCACGACGTCCTTGCCGGCTGCGAGCGCCTTCATAATGAGAGCGCGCGCTGGCTCATGTCCGCCGAACAGCTCGACCACGATATCGATATCGTCACGCGTCACCGCAGCGGCCGAATCGCGCGTGATCAACTTCGCAGAAAGTCCCGGCACGTCGCTGGGCTTGAGGCTTCGATCGGCGACGACCGCCAGCTCCAGCGGCGCGCCGAGAATGCGTTCGTACTTGTCGGGATTGCGCAGCAGCAACTTCACTACGCCGCCGCCCACGGTACCGCATCCGAGCAGGGCAATCCGTACCGGTTTCAAATTGTCCCCGATGATCTGGCGAATGCGCTCAGGAGGCGCTGGCTGCGCGCGCGGGGATTACGGGGTGGCCGGCGCGGAGTGCATGACGAATGCCGCGAATTGCCTGGCGCGTACGATGCTCGTTCTCGATCAGCGCGAAGCGCACGAAGCCGTCGCCGTCCTGGCCGAAGCCGATTCCCGGTGAAACTGCAACCTTCGCCTCCGCCAGCAGGAACTTCGCGAATTCGAGCGAGCCCATCGCGCGGAACGGCTCCGGAATCGGCGCCCAGACGAACATCGTCGCCTTGGGCTTCTCGACTGGCCAGCCGGAGCGGTTCAGCCCGTCGACCAGCACGTCGCGCCGCCGCTTGTATTGCGCGTTGATCTCGCTGACGCATTCCTGCGGCCCGTTCAGCGCCGCTATCGCCGCCACCTGCACCGGCGCGAACATTCCATAGTCCATGTACGATTTCAGCCGCCCCAGCGCCGCGATCATTTCGCGATTGCCAACCGCAAAACCGACGCGCCAGCCCGGCATGTTGTAGCTCTTCGACAGCGTGAAGAACTCGACGCCGATATCTTTCGCGCCGGGAACCTCCATCATCGACGGCGCCTTGTAACCGTCGAAGCACAGGTCCGCGTACGCGAAATCCTGCGCGACCATGATGTTGTTTTCGCGCGCGAACTCGACCACCCGCTGCATGAAATGCAAATCGACGGTCGCGGTGGTCGGGTTATGCGGAAAGTTCATGATGAGGAACTTCGGCCGCGGCCAGCATCGATTCACCGTCGCCATCAGCTCGTCGAAGAATTCCTCGCCGCGTCGAATCGGCACGCCCTGCACCTGCGCGCCCGCAATGATGCATCCGTACTGATGAATCGGATAGGTCGGCGTCGGCGCGAGCACCACGTCGCCCTGGTCGAGAATCGCCAGCGCCAGGTGCGCGATGCCTTCCTTCGATCCGATCGTGACGATCGCCTCCGAGTCGGGGTCGAGCTCGACACCGTAGCGCCGTTTGTACCAGTCGCAAATCGCCAGCCGCAGCTTGTACACGCCGCGCGAGACCGAGTAGCGATGGTTGGCGCCCTTCGACGCCGCCTCGATCAGCTTCGCCACGATATGCGGCGGAGTCGGCTCGTCGGGATTTCCCATCCCGAAGTCGATTATGTCCTCGCCCTCGCGCCGCGCCTTCAGGCACAGTTCTCCGATCGCGTTGAAGACGTAGGGCGGCAGCCGTTTGATTCGTGGGAAATCCATTTTGCCTTGCGCTCGACGACGATAAGCGTCCGCCAAAATGCGCGAACCTTAAGTTTTAACGGACGCCCGCCGACGCCGCTAGTAGGCAGGGGGAAGGCAAGAACTAGACTGAAATGAAACCCACGGTGGGTTTCAAACTTCCTTCGGCAGGGGTGACCCCTGCACCCAGTGAAAGAAGGAGGAGCGAAATCGCGCGGACGCGATTTCGCTCCAGTCTTTTTTGAGCGGAGCGGTCCGAATCTTGCCTCGCCCGTTCCTTTTACGGGAGAGGCGGCTGGACGCATCGCGGCCAGCGGTGAGGGTTCTGCGATTCAAGCCGCAACGCCGGTACCGAGCGATATGTGAGAGCCTCGACCGAAGCGAGCAACGCGAGCGCGTCTGTCGTCCGAGGCGAGCAACGCGAGCATGTCCGTCATCCTGACGACCCGAGCAACGCGAGGGGAGGAAGGACCTCGGACAGCTTCGCGCAAGCGAAGCCGGTTCCGGTTTCGAAATCGCGCAGCGCTCCTTATCACTCCGCCGGAGTTGCCAGCGCGACCTCGGCGCTTTCGCGACGGCGAATCGCCCAGTACACCGGCGCCGCGCAGACTGAAATCAAACCCGCGATCTGCCATTCGAACGGTATCCCCGACATGTCCGCTATTCGCCCGGCGAACAGCAGGCCTATCGAGCCGCCCATCGTCTCGAACGTGCTGCGAAACGACAGCAGCGTCGCGCGATTGCCCGATTCAATCTGCTCGTTGAACCAGCTCTGCACCAGCGGCATCATCGCGCCCGTAAACAGGTTCATAATGAACAGCATCGCGAGTGAGACGACCGGCCGCCCGCCGAACAGCCCCGCCAGGAACAGCATCGCGCTCGCGCCGATGACCAGCATGCTCACGCGCCCCGCGCGCTCCGATTCGTCGACCGCAAAACGCGCGCTCGTCTCCGCACCAACCAGCCGCGCCACCGCCAGCCCGCAATAGATCCAGCCGATGATCCATACGCCCACCCCGAGGCTCGCGTTGAACATGATCGGCCACGAAATCCAGTACGGCGCCCACGCCGCAACCGTGATTGCGCCCGCCGCACTCAGCATCAGGACCGTCGGCGCGTTGAAGCCGCAGCGAACACCGTCGGTGATTCGCGACGCGACCTGGAGGGGGATTTCGGCAATGCGAATGCTCGTCGCGCGCGGCCGTTCGTCATGCATGAGCAGCGCGCCAACCGTGCCGGCGACGACATAGCCGCTCGCGCCGAGCAGCCACGGCCACGCGATGTTGATGTCGGCGACGTACGCGCCGATCATCGCCGAGCCCATGAAGCCTACGGTCGTCAGTTGCGAGATGCGCGAGAACAGCCCGTCCTTGAGGCCGTCGTAGCCAGCGTCGTCGAGCGCGTCGACTCCCCACGCGTCAATCGCGCCGTTGCCGAAGGTCGTGCCAATACCGTCGATACTCTCGGCAATCAGGAACACATAGTAATGATGCGCGGCGAAATACAGGATGAACGCGCAGACGCGCAGCAATGCGCCCAGCACGAACGAGCGGCGCCGCCCGAGCAGGTCGGCGAAGGCGCCGGTGGGCACGTCGGTCAAGAACAGGACGACGAAGTACGTCGCCAGTACGCTGTTTATCTGGAACTGGTTGAGGCCGCGCGAATGCAGGAAGATCGGATATACGCCGAACAGGAATCCGCCGGCGAACGAGTACATCCCCCATACCGTGTAGTAGCGGCGAGTGATATCGCGAATTGTCGGAGCGTGCGGTCGTGCGATTTCCACCGAAATTTCCCCGCGCATTCATGTGCGCCTAAAGAAAAAGCCCCGGAGCTCAGAAGCTGCCGGGGCTTTTTTGAGCCAAGTATCGATGTCCGTCTCAATTCAGGAGGACCTTCATTGAATTGGGGACGCGACGTACATCACGACTCGGTTTCATAGCGTCAAAGTATATTCGAGTAGCTAATCACCAGTCAAGCTATTTCTTAATACTAAGGTGCAGGGGTTACCCCTGCCGAAGGAAGTGTGAAATTCACCGCGGGTTTCACATTGAACTAAGTGTCCCCTTCCGTACTGTCCTGAACCGCACGCATCACGTAGCATCTAATCATCCCCACCTCCTCGCATGATCAACCCTACCATCGACCGCAGCTTCGATTTTCCCGCCGACGTGCCCGAGCCCGGACTCGCGACACGGACGTGGCGTTTCTCGAATGTCGTATGGCTCGCGGCGTACGTGTACGCGGGCTACAAAGGCACGCAGCTCTGGACGCGGTTCATCAGCGATAGCAACAAGCCGGAACTTTACCGCCGCCAGGACCTCCGCGCCGCGCAGGCCCTCAACCGCGCCGCGCTGCGGCTCGAAGGCCTGCTCATCAAGGCCTGCCAGTTCATCGCGACCCGCACCGACGTGCTGCCCGACGAATGGGTATCGACGCTCTCCGGCCTGCACGATCGCGTGCCGCCGCGGCCGTTTGCGATGATCCGCGAACAGATCGAGCGCGAACTTCATCGCCCGCTGAAGGACGTTTACGCCGAGTTCGATCCGGTGCCGCTTGCGTCCGCGTCGCTCGCACAGGTGCATCGCGCGCGTCTCCACGACGGCCGCCGATGCGCCGTGAAGGTGCAGTATCCGGGCATCGACGGCATCGTGCGCGCCGACCTTCGCAACATGACGGTGGTGCTGCGATGGCTCGCGATGCTCGAGCGCGATTTCGACTATCGAGTCCTGATGCGCGAGGCGTTGAAGTACGTTCCGATGGAGCTGGACTTCATTCACGAGGCCGACAACTCGGCCACGATGCGCGCCAACTTCGCCGCAGACTCCGCCGTGCTGGTGCCCGAGGTGTATCGCGAGTTCACGACGCGCCGCGTGCTGACGATGGAACTGGTCGAGGGTATAAAGGTGACGGACGTCGAGGGGCTCGAGCGCGCGGGCATCGACAAGCATGCGGTCGCGCAGAAGCTCATCGAGATTTTCTGCGACCAGGTGCTGCGCGACGGTTTTTTCCACGCCGACCCGCATCCCGGCAACATCCTCGTTCAGCCCGGCCCGCGAATCGTGCTGCTCGACTTCGGCCTGGCCAAGGATTTCCCGCCGACGTTTCGCGACGGCATCGTGCGGCTGACGTTTTCGATTCTCAGTTCGAATCGCGAAGGCATTATCGCCGCGTTCCAGGAGCTGGGCTTCCGCACGCGCAACGGCAATCCCGACACGCTGCTGGCGTTCGCCGATTTGTTCCTCGGCAGTACGATCAAGTCGAAGAAGTCGTACGCGGACAAGGACCTGATCGATCAATTCAACGAGGAGCTGCCGCGCGCGATTCGCGCCAACCCGGTGGTTGAAGTTCCGGCCGACGTGCTGCTGGTCGGGCGCATGATGGGTCTGCTCAGCGGACTGGGCAAGTCGCTCGACTCGCAAGTAGATCTGTTCACCACGATCATGCCCTACGCGCAGCGCCTGATGATGTCGCAACCGCAGCCCGCACCAGCTGATACTCCAGTAACGACTCCCGCCGGCAAGTAGCCGAATCCTTAAATCCTAAACCTCTCCTTGTCCGAGGAGAGGTCGGCGAAAGCCGCGCAGCGGTGTCGCCGGGTGAGGTGCAGCGCCGACAGCGCTTGAATTCCGACTCGTCTAATCGCTAACGATCGACACTGAGCCCGCCGCCAGACAACAGCACCACTGTCTGACCTGGTGCAAAAAGAAAATTGGCGGGCACGGCGGCCCGCCCCACTTGGTGCGACGGCATGCGTTGTACCTCACCCGGATTCGGCAATCGTCAAACAAAGAGTTGTCGATTGATCTGAGCGGCGCGCTGGACGCTTCTCTTCGCGAGTAATACTTTCCTTTACCGTGATAAATGAAATCGAACAGGTTGCGCTCCGCGCCGCGCGTGCCGCCGGCCGAATCCATCTCAAACGCCTCAGCCGAATCACCATCAACCGCAAGTCGAACTCGATCGATCTCGTCACCGAAGCCGATCGCGAATCGGAAGCGGCGATCATCGAAGTGATCCATCGCGCATTTCCCAC